>DAOQII010000203.1:0-4660 GCA_035339455.1 Chitinophagales bacterium | reverse complement strand
TGGTCATAAAGCACAGACTCCTTTATTTAATCAAATGAGTGCACATTATATCGAACTGGCTCCTGATTCATTAACGATGTTAGGTTTGGGAGATGTTTTGTATAGAGCACCTGAAACGACAGCAGGTGGCGAAAATGCCATTGATTTTAGTAAATCTGTATTAGCAGGTGATAACGAAACATTTTTTTCTATCCCGATAAAAGATGTAACTCCGGGCACATACAAGTGGTTACGTGTTTCTCTGGCTTATCAAAACTATGATATTAAAGTACAATATCGTACTGCAGCTTATAATGGTGGTGCGCCTATTTTGGCAGATGCCAACGTGGCTTCATTCGTTGGTTTCAATACTTATATTACATCATTGAATGTAAAAGGAGAGAATTTAACTTTAAATGCAAACAAAAAACAAGGCTATGGTGCATGCAAAGTATTTAATCTTCCATTTGGTTATAACTATCCTTTATTCGATTTTCAATCTCCGGCAGGCGCGACAACCGTTCCAAATCCTATTTTCTTCACATCGCCTGTGCCCCCGGGTTCTTGCGTAGTTACAGGCAGATTTGACGCAGCAGGATTTAAAATTACAGGGAACGAAACATCAGATGTGATTGTTACAGTTTCAATCTCTACCAATAATAGTTTTGAATGGAAAGATAAAAATGGCGACGGCAGATATGAACCTGTAGATGGATTAAATGGAAATGCCCCCATGGACTCTGTAGTGGATATGGGTGTACGCGGATTAATTCCGATAGTGAATTAGTAAGCAGTTGGCAGTTGTTTAGTTAGCAAATGATGATAAAATAACCATTCATCATTCAGCATTCATCATTAACCGGATTATACATTAAACCTAAAGTGCATGACATCGCCGTCTTTTACGGTATATTCTTTGCCTTCTATCTTAAATTTGCCATGATCGCGACAAGCACTTTCTGAGCCGTAATGAATAAAATCTTCGTATGCAATAACTTCAGCTTTAATAAATCCTTTCTCAAAATCAGTATGGATAACACTGGCTGCCTGTGGGGCTTTCCATCCCTCGTGTATAGTCCATGCTCGCACCTCTTGTACTCCGGCTGTAAAATAGGTAATCAGATTTAACAACTTGTAAGCCGAGCGAATCAATTTGTTTAACCCAGGCTCTGTCAATCCAAACTCCGATTGGAACAATGTTCTGTCATCTTCAGCCATTTCAGAAAGCTGGGCCTCCACACTGTTATTTAAAACAATGACTTCTGCATTTTCTTCTTTGCCTACAGCTTCCAATGCCTTGGAGTATGCATTTCCAGTTAAGATAGAGGCCTCATCCACATTGGCAACATATAATACAGGCTTATCTGTCAGTAAACAAATATCTGCAATAAATGGTTTTTCTTCTTTTGGTAAATTTAAAGAACGCACATTTTTTCCATTATCTAAGCAAGCTTTGCACCGCAATAATACATCAAGTTCATGTTTTGCTTTCGCATCGCCGCCTACCCGGGCTTGTTTTTCAATTTTGGCTATCTTTTTTTCCACGCTTTCCAAATCCTTCAACTGCAATTCTGTATCAATGATATCTTTGTCGTTTATGGGATTGATAGCTCCTTCTTCACGCAAGATATTATCATCTTCAAAACAGCGGATTACGTGAATAATGGCATCCACTTCTCGTATGTTGGCTAAAAATTTGTTGCCCAAGCCTTCACCTTTGCTGGCTCCTTTTACCAAACCGGCAATATCTACAAACTCAATTGTTGTAGGCACGATACGATTGGGATTCACCAGTTCTGCCAACTTATTTAGTCGGGGATCTGGTACATTTACCAAGCCTACATTTGGCTCTATTGTACAAAAGCGATAATTACTAGCCTGTGCTTTGGCATTATTAGAAACGGCATTAAACAGTGTCGATTTTCCTACGTTTGGCAAACCTACAATACCACATTGTAAACCCATGTTTTACTTATTTATTTTAAATATTAATATGAAAGCAAAATTGCAATTCGGGTGCAAAGATACATTTTTCCAGTTATTAAGCAGGATAATATCGCACTTTGTCTTGCCAGTCAGTTAAGCGTATGCCGGTAGGTTGTGGAATATCATAATGACCAATGTATAAAATCCCCATCACTTGGTCCTGTTCATCAAATCCGAAATGTTTCTTGAAATCAGCATCATAGCACATACCGCCTGTGCTCCAGAATGTGCCGATATGATGAGCAGTAGCTACTAACAACATGTTTTCAATCGCACAACTCGTAGCTGCCAGCTCTTCAAGTTCAGGTATATTTGTTTTATTGCCTCTTTTGTTGACACAAATAATCACATGTGAACATAAGGCACTTCTGTTTTTTATTTTGTTATATTTTTTCTCCAAAAAATGTTCGGGCGCTGTTTTTTGTTTAAATAAATCAGCATGAAAAAGACCAAAATCAGACAAAAATTCCTGAGTGATAACTACAAACCTCCAGGGTTCTGTCAAACCGTGTGTGGGTGCCCAATTGGCACTTTCCAGCATTTCATCTATGATGTGTTTATCAACCAGCTGACCATTAAAATCATCCGGATCGATGCTTCTGCGTTGTTTGATAATGGAGAATACAGACATACTTCTTTTTTACAAAAATACATCAATTTAGACTGAACAAAAAAATAGCCGACGTAAGAAATACGCCGGCAGAAAACAAATAGCTATGAAAGTTTATTTTTTGGTAGAATTATAGGAGTAATACTGGTTTTCATAATTAAACGGAGTAGATAATAAAGTAGTGAGTAATGTATTGTTCATCAAATAGGCATTATGTACTTGTTTTGTTTTGTAATAATTGCTGATATACGATAGCATAGTCTGATAAGTGATATCTTGTTTATTTTGCACTTTCAGGTAATATTGATTCGGCATAGAATAATCTTCATCATATTCCACCAGAAAAAGCAGTACTTTATCTCCGGTTTGCATATTTTGAAAGCCATGCATAATTAAGTAACTGTAATCATTAAGCTGCTCATCATCAAAACCTTTATCCATTAAAATTGTATCCATTTTAATAGTCAGTTTTTGTGAGGCTTCTTCTACATCTGTTTTTCCGAAATTTTCAACTTTAATAACTTTGCCATAAACAACTGCATGCCAGTTTTTTTCAGCCAGATTTTTTGGGAAATAATTGTACATCAAAGCCGGATAGTAAGCTTCATCTTTTGCAAAGATTTTAGAAATGAATAGCACGGCAACTGCCAATGCAAAGAATTTGGGTTTCATGAGGGTTATTTTATTATGTTTCTACAAGGGTTTTGTAACTTAGTATCTCGTGATATTTAAATTACAATTTAAAGTTAGCTAAACTTTATCGAATTGTCAAGAGAAAAGTTGAATTTTTTTTGACATTTTTTTGTGAGGGATGCCCACTTCATAAAATGTATCAGAGATGATGCTGTAATTTAAGGACAAATAAAAGGGGATTGCAGTATCTCTGGCATGCAGGATGATTGAATTTATTCTCCTATTTTCCAATTCCAGTTCTGCAAATTCCACCAGTTTTTTACCAATTCCTTTATTTTGGAATTCAGTGGCTACGGCTACCTGGCGCATCTTGCAAGCAGTATCATTTAACTTTTCAATAAGTAAAATGCCGATAACCTTATTATCATAAATTGCAGCAAAATGCATTTGATTGGCTTCTGCTGCCAGTTGTTCGGGAGTATAGTGTAACCCTAAAGGTTTGCGTAATACATCGTACCTCAAGTCTATGGATTCCTTTTGTAGGTCAGAGCCGAATGTTAATATTTGACAATTTACTGTAAGCATACTTGAGAATTGCATTCAAAAATAATTGAAATTAGCACAGCACCAAAATATAATTATCTTTATCGTATGCAAGCTCATTATAAATATTGCAGTAATTGTGGAAATGAAGTAGTCATAAAATTCGTAGAAGGCCGCGATAGAATTGTTTGCATGCATTGCCAAACCATTCACTATACAAATCCTAAAATAATTGTTGGAGCACTTTGCTATTGGGAAGATAAAGTGTTGTTGTGTAAGCGTGCCATTGAGCCGCGCCAGGGCTTTTGGAATATACCGGCAGGTTTTTTAGAAGATAATGAACAAGCAGAAGCCGGTGCACTGCGCGAAGTATGGGAAGAAGCCGGTGCAGCAGCTAAAATTATTCAGCCTTATGTAGTTTATAATTTGCCGCAAGCCAATCAAGTATATATTCATTTTTTAGCTGGTCTAATAGATGGAATTGTTCGCAATGGTGAAGAAAGTATAGAAAGTAAATTAATGACAGAAGAAGAAATACCCTGGAAAGAAATGGCATTTACGTCATCTACATTTGCCTTGCGCCACTTCTTTAATGAACGAAAATCGGGGAAATTTGGTATTCACCTGGGTACATTCCCTCAAAAGTAGGCAAATAAAAATGCGCCACCGTAAGGTGGCGCAAACCAAAATTTATAACAGGCAAATTACAAACACTATTTCTTATCAATAATGATAGTCGGTTTGTTTGTGCTGTCTTGTTTTACTTCTTTTTTGAAAATATTTGGCAATTCAAAGCCGAAATATTTCAGGGCAGAAATTAACACGAATACAGCTGCAGCTTCATCCAGATTTCCAATAAGCGGAATATTATCCGGGATGAGTTCGAAAATTCCCGCAGTCGGGTTTATC
>DAOQII010000202.1:0-4703 GCA_035339455.1 Chitinophagales bacterium | reverse complement strand
GGTGCTTATTGGACGGGCACAAAAGACTATCAAAGTCAAATAGCAATGGGAAACGAGTTTGCCAAAAGGGGATACGTACTGGCATCTGCAACTTATCGTCAGGAGCCGAGTTTTATATCTTTGATTTTTCAGGATTTAATGCTGAAAGCCGTAGGCAGAGGGGTACAAGATACCAAGCAGGAATTGCGCTATTTTTATAATTCGGCAAGAGATAGTGCCAATCCCTTTAGAATTGATACCAACCGTATATTTTTATGTGGTGCAAGTGCCGGAGCTTTTAATGTACTCCATTCCGTATATCTTGATCAGCAAGACAGCCTGCCCGCTCAATGGCTTACCTGGCTTAATCAAATAGGAGGAGTATTTGATACTTATGATTTTAAAGATTTTGGATCAAGTTTAGCGGGTATTGTCAATATTAACGGGGCACTGGGTAATCAATCATTCTTGGATAATGAACATTTGCCCTTTTTAAGTGTACACAATATTTGGGATCCGGAGATACCATTTAACCGAGGTAGACCTTATAACATTGCTTCTTTGATGTATGTAGATGGAAGTAATATCTTGCATCAGAAAGCACAGCAACTGCAAATTTATAATCCGTTTTACATTATTCCGGATAATGGTCATACTTCATATTCTTCCGATTTTTTCGGCACGGTCGTTCAGCCTTTTTTTGACAGTACGGTATGGTATATGAATAAATTTTTCACGCATCAATTAGGATGTGATTTGGCAACTCCTGTTTTTTATGACAAAATAAAACAAGCTAAAATATATCCGAATCCAACTACTGATTTTTTTAATATCGATGCAGATTTCAGTGATGCTAAATCAATTCAGATTTTTGATTTATATGGTAAACTTTTAATTACTTTGCCTTTCAAAACAGGATATTATACTACCGGAGATTTGCATCTAAACAATGGAATTTATATATTATCGTTAATCGACGATAAAGGTGAAATTTTATCTACCGGTAAGTTGACAATTACTAAATAACTTTGCATAATTTTAAACTAAAACGAGATTAAAAATGGCTAAAACAGCAATCATAGCAGGAGCTACAGGCCTGACCGGCGGATTATTATTGGATTTATTGCTAAAAGATGATGAATATGAAAAGGTAATAGTATTGACTCGCAAAAATCTGTATGCTACAAATCCAAAAATATCAGAAATTATATGCGATTTAACTACGTTGCCTCAAGTAGAAAATGAAATAAAAGGTGATGTATTATTTTGCTGCCTGGGGACTACGATAAAAAAAGCAGGTACACAAGATGCATTTAAACAAGTAGATTACAATTATCCTGTTGAATTGGCAAAAGTTGCAAAAAAGAACGAAATACCTGAATTTATTGTCATTTCGGCATTAGGCGCTAAACCCGATTCACTTATTTTTTATAACAAAGTAAAAGGTGAAATGGAACGGGATATTGCTGCCTTAAATCTACCTGCCTTTCACATTATACAACCCAGTTTGATCATTGGCGAACGTAAAGAATCGAGAATGGGAGAGGGGATTGCCCAAAAGCTGGCTCCTCTTTATGACAAACTGCTGATAGGCGGTCTGCGAAAATACAAATCGATTGAGGCCGGACAAATCGCAAGAGCTATGCTCGCTATTTCTAAATCAAAAACGAAAGGCGTGATTCGACATGAAAATGATGAACTGCATACCTATTGAAAAGATATCCTTTAAAAGTTAGGATTTTTTTCAAACTTTCTTGCAAGTTCGCGGATGCCGTTACCTACTTGTTTTTCTAAAATGTTACGCAGAATAAATCCTGTTTTCGGAATTTTAGGTTCAAATACAATCGTATAATCCAAGCGACAGCTTGTTGGTGAAAGCTCAATAAATTTCATCGTGCCTTTGTGGTTTTTTAGCGGACTACCGAATGTGATTGCATAATCAATCTGTTTGTTTTCAATGTACTTCGTAATTGTTTCTGCAAAAATACCACCTAAAGAAATTATAATTCGTTGTGAGCCTGCATCATTACAATTAGATGGATTTGGACTGTCCACTATACGGCGAATAACGGCCGGCATAATTTCACTCCAGCGATTGTGATCACTGTAAAATGAAAAAACGTTTTTTAGCGGTGCTTTATAATCTTGAACAAAATGAATTTTTTCCATAGTACGATTTAATGAAATAGCTGAATTTAGTTTATGCATACATTTTATAGTGGAATAGTCGGATTTTTTTTGATTTCCCGTTCTCCAAAAATAGCTGAACCCACTCTTATCATTGTTGATCCGCATTGCAATGCCGTTTCATAATCACCACTCATTCCCATAGATAAGGTATCAAATTCAGATTGATTTTCAAAATAATGTGATTTTATTTCATGAAAATAATCTGCCAATCCTGAAAATTCATTCTTTATCAGCACTTGACTTTTAGTATTCGTTGCCATACCCATCAACCCTCTAATATTGATGTTTTTTAATGCTGAAAAAGCTTGTATATCCAGTAAATCTTTCAATTCATCTTCCGAAAATCCGGCTTTGGATGTTTCCGCACCGATATGAATTTCCAGTAAAACATTAATTGTCCGGTTTAGTTTCTGTGCTTGCTTGTTGATTTCAATAGCTAATTTCAGACTGTCAACCGAATGGATTAAATCTATAAAAGGAGCAATATATTTCACTTTATTGGTTTGCAGTGTACCCACCATGTGCCAACTGATGTCTTTGGGTAATTGTTCATATTTGCTCACTAAATCCTGTACTTTATTTTCGCCGAAAACATTATGCCCATTTTGATAGACAGATAAAATATCTTCAATGGGTTTGGTTTTGGAAATAGCCACTAAAACTACACCTTTTTCTTTAGCCTTTTTTGTTATATCTTGCAAAGCACTTAAATTGACCATAGCAACGTGATTATTTTACAAAAATATGCATCTCGGTTTGTATTCTTCGCTGTTTCCTTTATATTTATTTCTGCATGCCTTCAGCATGCAAAAAATGACAATGCAAAAAAAATATTAGACAGTAATAAGATGAGAGCTATTCTGACAGATGCATTTTTAGCTGAAGGTTATTTAGTAGAACAAGCGACAATTCAGCAAAAAAATACAACAGCTTCCGGAGGATATATGGATTCCGTCGTTTATCCATTAATTTTCAACCAACACCACGTCTCTGCTGCTGATTTTTATTCTACGTTTAATTATTACCAGCAAAACCCCGATAAATTCCTGCCTATTTTGGATAGTGTTAATGCAATTTTGGATAAAATTATTCCAAAAGACACTACAAAAATAAAGCCACTTCAAAACGATGCAGATATCATGCCGCATGCAGTGGATAGCCAGCTCAGTTTCAAAAAGTTACAAGAAGCACAACAGGAAATTTTTCTCAATAATCATCCTGAATTAAAAGAAAGAATAGGAAAAAGCAGAAAAAATAAAAAAAATGAATAATAGCTTGAAAACCAATTGGACACATGCAGAAATTGCCGCCATATATCATCAGCCTTTGATGCAGTTGATGTATAAAGCTGCTGCCGAACATTCCAAATACCACCAACCTGGTGAAGTGCAAGTATGTACCCTGCTTTCTGTCAAAACAGGTGGTTGTCCGGAAGATTGTGCTTATTGTCCACAGTCTGCCAGATATCAAACAGGGGTTAAAGTTCATAAACTTCTTGAAATTGAAGATGTTGTGAATGCTGCTAAAGAAGCCAAAGCAAATGGTTCCAGTCGTTTTTGTATGGGAGCGGCCTGGCGAGAACTTAGAGAAAATAAAGATTTTCCCAAAGTATTGGAAATGGTCAAGCAAGTTAATGCTCTTGATATGGAAGTATGCTGTACAATGGGCATGCTGACAGAAAATCAGGCTCAACAGCTTAAAGAGGCCGGACTTCATGCCTATAACCACAATTTAGATACTTCTGCAGAAGAATACAGCAAAATTATCACTACCCGAGATTTTCATGACCGATTAAATACGATTGGCAATGTTCGAAAAGCCGGAATCAGTGTTTGCAGTGGCGGAATTATTGGAATGGGAGAAAGTCATGATGATAGAATAGGTTTAATTTTTAGTTTAGCAACACTGCCAGAACATCCTGAATCTGTGCCGGTTAATGCATTAGTAGCTGTAAAAGGTACACCTTTGGAAGGTATGAAAAGAGTAGCTGTTTTCGATATGGTCAGAATGATAGCTACTGTAAGATTAGTCATGCCAAAAACAAAAATAAGACTGAGTGCCGGCAGGTTAGATATGCCAGTTGCAGAACAAGCGCTCTGCTTTTTAGCCGGAGCAAATTCCATATTTGCCGGAGATAAACTCTTAACTACACCAAACCCTGATTTTAATTCAGATAAAGAGATGTTCGAAATACTTGGATTAAGCCCTTCAGTTATGGAAAAGGCTATCGAGAAAGATGATAATATTGTCAGCCGACCCGTATTAATCGAGAGTGAATAATTTATCAAAAAGAATTAATAATTATCTTAAACAAAGAGATGATAATCATTTGTTTAGGAAATTAACTTTAAGCACTGATTTAATAGATTTTTCTTCAAATGATTATCTTGGATTTAGCCGTTCTGCATTTATCAGGCAAAAAGTAGAACAAGACTTACAACGATTAAGCGGATTAAAATTTGGTTCGACAGGTTCACGGCTGCTTAATGGCAATACGGCATTGCATGAAGAACTGGAAAACAAACTGGCTAAAT
>DAOQII010000201.1:0-4734 GCA_035339455.1 Chitinophagales bacterium | reverse complement strand
CGGGGGAAACAAAAGATCATTTCGGGCGACAGACATCAGATGCCGCCAAGTGCCTATTTTGCCAGTGAGGTGGTCTTTTATGAACAACAGACAGAAGAAGAAAGCGAAGTGGAAAATTTCCTGGCGGAGTCAAATTCTCTTTTGGAATATGCGGATTCATCTGATTTTATCAACACTTACCTCAGCTTTCATTACCGCTCCGAACATCCGGATTTAATCCGGTTTTCAAATGCAGCCTTTTATGATAATCGCTTGATTCCAATGCCTGAAACGCATGCCTATCAACCCCTATTTCTACATCAAATCAACGGGGTTTATGGTGAAGGCTTGAATGAAAGTGAAGCGGATGCGATAACTGATTTTGTTTTTAGAGATGAAAATATGTTGGCAGATAAATCTGTCGGAATCGCCACATTTAATATTTTTCAGCGGGATTTGATTTTGGATAAACTGTATGAAAAAGCAGCACAATCAAAAGAAAACCAGGATAAGCTGAATGCACTTTTGCAAAATGGTTTGTTTGTAAAAAATCTCGAAAATATACAAGGTGACGAACGGGATATTATTCTTATTTCCACAACATTCGGAAAAGATGCATCCGGAAAATTCAGACAGTTTTTTGGTCCGCTATCTACGGATAAAGGTTATCAGTTATTAAATGTAATCATTACCCGGGCTAAAAAGCAACTGCATGTTTTCACCTCATTTCCGGAGGAATATTTTACGCAGTACGAAACAGAATTAAAACAAAAAGGCAATACGGGTAAAGCGATAGTGTATGCATTTTTGAGCTATGTAAAATGGTGCGACAAACAAGAAACAGAAATTAAAACAGGTTTGCTTGAAGCACTGGTAATAAACAAAAATGCGATACAACAACAGAACATAAATGCTGCTTATAAAAATGAAATTGAGCAGTATCTGCATCAGCATTTTAGCAATTATACCATAGTTAAAAATATGCCTTTCGGCGGTTTTATCCTGGATTTTGTTTTGAAAAAAGGAGAATATATTGTACTTTGTATTGACTTGGAAAACGATTTGCCAAACCATGCAGCTACAAACTACCGGTTGAAATTGCATAAAGAAAAAATGCTGAACAAATTCCAGATTCCTGTTTTCCATTTATGGCTCTATGATTTTTGGAAAAATAAAGACTCGTTAGAAATTGAAATAAAAAACAAAATTAAATCATGAAACGACTATTTACTCTTCTTGTTTTTTTTGCGGTACTGCATGTTCAAGCACAATTGTTGCGCGGGCCTTATTTGCAAAGCATGACCAATAAAAGTGTGAAAATACTTTGGCGTACAGCCGCAGCTACACCGGCAGTTGTGAGATATGGAACAGCACTCAATAATTTGACGAACAGTGTTGCTGATACAACTCAAAAAACGAATCATATTTTGCAGATAAGCGGATTAATCGCAAATACAAAATACTATTATCAAATTGAAGACGGCAATATGCAGATATTAGCCGGAAATGATGAACAGCATCATTTTTTTACTGCCCCTGTTATAGGCGATTCTACCATACACCGCTTTTGGGTTACAGGCGATTTCGGTGCCGGAAATACCGATCAGGTATTGGTAAAGCAATGGTTTCAAAATTATTTGACTACAACAAAAGTTGATGCCTGGCTGTGGCTGGGTGATAATACTTACACAAACGGAACTGATGCAGAATACAGCCGCAATGTATTCAGCAAAGATTATGGCTATGATTCTTTATTTCGTTTTTTGCCTTTTTATCCCATTCCGGGCAACCACGATTATAACAGTGTAAACGGAAGCAATCCTGTTAATCCGTACGGACCTTATTTTGATATGGTAGAGGTTTTTAAAAATGCAGAAATGGGCGGCTACCCTTCTAATACAGAAGCTTTTTATTCTTATGATTACGGCAATATTCACTTTGTTGCTATGAATTCAGAACTTTATCCTTGGTTGTTGTTTAATTTGCCAAATGCGTATAAAACCTGGCTCGAAAATGATTTGCGGAATACAACACAGCCGTTTAAAATTGCCTACTGGCATCAGCCTCCGTATTCAAAAGGTTCACATGATTCGGATGACTGGTTTGAGTTTTTTATGAAAGCCATGCGTGAGCAATATTTGCCCATCCTTGAGCGATATGGAGTTGATTTAGTGTTGAATGGTCATAGCCATGTATATGAACGCTCTTATTTAATAAACAAACATTATGGATTGTCGCCAACATTCAAAAGAAGTACGATGATGGTTGACAGTACATCAGGCAATCCTGACAGTAACCGTATGTACATCAAATACACCTATGGCGTAAATAAAAACAAAGGCACCGTTTATGCAGTAGTGGGGAACAGCGGAAAATCAGAAGCCGAAAATAATAAAATGCATCCTGTAATGTATAAGAAATATGCAGCAAGCGGAGGTGTAGGCAGTATGATACTCGAAGTAAGCGGACATACTTTGGTATGTAAATATTACAAAGCCAATGGAGAACTGCTGGATAAATTTTCTATTGTAAAAATGGATTCAACAGTGATTTCAGCCATAAAAGAAAACAAAC
The DNA here is from genome assembly GCA_035339455.1 of Chitinophagales bacterium. Taxonomy (GTDB): domain Bacteria; phylum Bacteroidota; class Bacteroidia; order Chitinophagales; family JADIYW01; genus JADJSS01. Next base: position 2,181 of record DAOQII010000201.1, on the reverse strand, counting down.
TGATAAACCAAATGCAAGTTTATCCAAATCCGTTTAATCAATCACTTACGGTTGATTTCTCTGCACAAAAGAGTGGAGAGATTTCCATTTATATACAAAATATTACCGGGCAATTATTAACCCAAAAATTATGGGACGGCAATAGCAAAGCAGGAGCAAATTCAGTGTTTATAGATCATTTGGATGAGCTTCCCAAAGGGGAATATATCATCAGCATCACACAAAACGGAGAAATTTTAAGTAAGACTATCGTGAAATTGTAGTTGTAGGTTGATGTTGAAATATTGTGCTATCTTAAAATGTGATAGACTAAAAACGAACAAATATATGCAGTTGAGGTCATGAATATAAGCTGAATAATTGGCCATTTCCAAGAGTTTGTTTCGCGGTTTACGGTTACAAGGGTACTCATGCATTGCATGGCAAATACATAGAAAATTAATAAACTGATCGCTGTGGCGAATGAAAAAACTGCAGTACCGTCTTCTTTTTTCTCCTTTGCCAGTTTTTGTTTTATCGTTAAGTCACTGGCATCTTTACCGATGGAATAGAGTGTGGAGATGGTGCCTACAAATACCTCACGCGCAGCAAAAGAGGTAATTAAGGCAATGCCTATTTTCCAGTCATAACCCAGAGGTTTTATTACAGGCTCAATCATTTTTCCCATATATCCGGCATAAGAATATTCTAATTTTTTTTCTTCGTTGAAATGCTGCAACTCCGTCGGGTTGCTGAAATTCTTTGCAGCAATTTCTTCCTTTATCAGATGATCTGTTTTAGTAGGGAAGGGGCTGAAACTTGCCATAAACCACAACAAAACAGAAACAATTAAGATGATTTTTCCGGCACCCAGTACAAATGATTTTACTTTATCATACACATTCAACACTACATTTTTCCAATGCGGAAATTTATAATCCGGCAGTTCCATCATCAGAAAAGAAGGCTCTTCCGTTTTCAATACTTTTTTGAAAACAAATGCTGCACTCAAAGCCGCAAAAATGCCTGTCAGATAAAGCAACATGAAAACTATGCCTTGCAAGTTGAAGCCTGCAATTTTTTTTACCGGAATAACCAAGCCGATTAAAATGGCATAAACAGGTATGCGAGCCGAACAACTAATCCATGGGGTAACCATAATGGTGATAAGTCTTTCTTTCCAGTTGCCAATAGTACGAGCACTCATGATAGCAGGTATGGCACAAGCCCCGCCTGATATCAGTGATACGATACTCCGGCCGTTTAGTCCAAACTTCAGCATGATATTGTCAAACAAGAAAATGGCTCTCGACATATATCCGATTTCGTCCAACACGGCAATAAAAAAGAACAAGATGCTAATCTGCGGAACAAAAACCAGTACACCACTAATGCCCGGTATAATACCTTCTGTCAGAATGCGTGAGAAAATAGAATCCGGCAACGTGGTATGTAGTTTTTCTGCTATTCTTGAAAAAAAGATATCAATGGCTTCCATCGGAACAACCGACCAGGAAAATATAGCCTGAAAAAAAAGAAACAAAATCAAGAAAAATAAAATAGGTCCCAAAATCGGATGGGTGATAAAATTATCAATCTTGTCTGACAAAGTTTGGGCATGTTGTCGGGTGCGTCTTAAGGAAGCATTTACAATCGGAGTAAAAGCATTATAACGCTCCATAATCTCCTCTAGTTGTGCAGATAAAATATCGGTATTGTTTTCCTGAATAAGCTGATTTATTTTTTGTTTTTCATGATCAGCTAAAAAACTGTTTTTGCTGAGGTGATGTGCCAGCAAAAATGCATGATAGTTGTTCTTAACAGGTAATTCATCAGCAATTGCCGTGGCTAACTGTAACTCGCTAGCTTGCCATTTTTTTAGCTGTAATTTGTTGGATGATTCACCCGACTGTAACAAGTTGAACAGTTCTTCTTTCAATTCTTTTATCCCGGTTGATTTTCTGCTGTTGATTTTAACAACCGGAATGCCCAATTTCTTTTTTAATACATTTTCATCACAGGTCAGTTGTCTTTGTTCCGCCACATCATTCATGCTAAGGGCAAGTATAATAGGGAAATCCAAATCCATCAGCTGGGTAAGTAATAAGAAATGCCTTTCCAAATGGGTAACATCAGCGATATAGACAATTACATCAGGATAATCTTTGTCGTGCAGATTGGTTAAGACCTGAGATGTAATGC
>DAOQII010000200.1:0-4759 GCA_035339455.1 Chitinophagales bacterium | reverse complement strand
TATTGATGAAATCTACATTAAGTAAGCCATTGCTTCCACCGCTTGCGCCTTGTGTTTGAAAATGATTGATAGTAGGAATTTCTATGTCGTCTAAATAAAAACGATTTTCATTAGGTGCACCGCCTCGTACCAGCAAATCATTGCGGAAGCCCACACCTGATGAAACACCCGGCAGGTTTTTTATAGAACGCGAAATATCTCTGTTGCCACCCGGGTTTCGCTGAATTTCATTTACACCAATGCTGATGAGAGATAAAGGGGTTTCTTCTTTTTTGCTGAATGCTTTTGCTGATACAACAACAGAATCTATCATTGCTGCACTCAGTTTCATGGCCACATCCAGACGTACGGGCTTGGAATTGAAAACCTGAATCTCATATTTTACTACAGTGAGGTAGCCCAAATACGAAATCTCAATATTATATAAACCCGCCTTCAATCCTTCGATGCGATAATTGCCATCCAAATCAGATGAGGTGCCGATGGTGGAATCTTTTATACCAATATTAGCTCCAATTATTGGTTCGTTATTAATTTCATCATAAACTCTGCCTTCGATTACTCCGGTTTGGGCATAACTTAATAAGGGAAATAGAATTAAAATAAAGATGAAGTGTCTCATAAATTGAATGTTCTATTTAGTTATTTTTTTAAACCAATAAACCATCTTTTTTGAAGTTGGGCTGTCTTCATGTAAATCTTGCCATTCAAAACAGGAAAAGATATCCGGATTTTTTGAGAAACCCATTTTTGTCCAAAAAATATCATGCGGAGTGTAATAATCAGGCTTCAAAGGGTGATTGTCAGGTCTTTCTACAGCGCAAAAACAGGCTGTATTTATGCTCTTTAATGACGTACTGTATTTTTCCCTTTCTTCAAAAAAGAGTTTGCCTATACCTCTTCCCCGATATGTTTCATCCAGCATACTCTCTCCGTAATACATAATGTTTGCTATATCCATACCGGATTTTATAAAAGGCAGTTGCACTTCTTTTGTCTCGTAAACCAAAGGTATACAAGTGGTAGCACCTATCATTTTATTGCCATCATAAACACAAAATAAAAAAGATTGCGGGCAGTCTGTATAGGTTTGTAAATAGGTTAGTTCATAATCTATAGTGCCTTCGTACAAGTAGGGGAAAGCACGAAAAATGCGAATGCGCAATGCTGCTAAATCATCCAATACCGAAAGTATGGCTTTGCCGTGTTTTATGCTGAAACTAAGCTGATCCATAATGGCAGATTATAGTAGGTCGTAATGCGGGTGATTTTTCCGTTTTGAATTTCTAAAAATGCACCTGCAGGAAGTATATAATGCTGGTTTTTGGCAGGAGGTAAATCGCAGTCTGTTTTTTTATAATAACCATGTACAGTAAATTCTGCAGCGATTCTTTCTGTTAAAGTGGCTTGAAACAAAACCAAATCTTTGAGTTCTTCATCATAGCATTCGTCCATTTTTTGAAGAAATTTTTCAAAGTTTTCTTTTCCAAAATAAGTAGCTCCCTGATTAGCATCATGTCTGATATCATCGGATAGCAGTTCCATCATGCCTTGCCAGTTTTTATTATTGAAATTATCGTAATAGTGCTTTACAATTTCCAGTGCTGTCATGATTTTTTCTGCAAAGTTAGAAACTTGTATAATTTCTGCAAGCCGGAATTAATATAATAATATTTGCCTTGATAAAAATCACATAAGGTGATGAAGTTTGTCAATACACTTAAATAATTTACGATTTAAATTTGTAAAAAATAAAATCATGAAAAGAAGAGAACCTGTTTCCCATATTATGACTAAAGAAGTAATCAGCGTAGATTACACTGCATCATTAAAAGATATAAAACATATCATTGAAGATAAACACATTCGCCATATTCCGGTATTAAATGGAAATAAAGTGGTGGGCATCATCAGTAAAACTGACTACTTGCAGCTGACTTTAGGCGCAGTGTATCCCAATCAGGAGGATGCCAATGAGGCACTTATGGAGATGTTTAAACTGGAAGACTTAATGGTAAAAAATCCTATTTGCGTGCAACCGGATACTACTATCAGAGAAGTAACTGAAATTTTTATTCTGAATGAGTTTCATGCGTTGCCTGTTACGGAAAACGATAAACTGGTCGGTATAGTATCCGTAAAGGATGTCTTGAAATTTTTAGACGAACTCTATTATAATTAACCACCAACTACAAATTGAAGAGAGGGCTTCCGGAAACGGAAGCTTTTTTTTATACCAGATGTTCGCCAAAGTGTGTGGATATAAATTGGGAAACTCTTTCAAATACAGCTCTCGTTTTTGTGGGTGTAAAATACTTTTCGTCCAATTGATTAACCCACTGGATGCCTCGGAAAGCATTAGTAAGAAATAGCTCATCAGCCTGATAAATTTCTGCAACGCTAATTGGCTTTTCAATAATCTGTAGTTGGGGTATTTTCTCCAGTAATAATCTTCTGAAAACGCCGACTACCGGAGCGCATGCTAAAGAAGGTGTATAAATGATATCGTCTTTCACCACAAAGACATTATAAATATCCGCATCTGCGATGGTATTGTTTTCGTTTAAAACCAGGGCATGGTCAAATCCTGTGGAGGCAGCATATGCTTGTGCTTTTATGTAAATGCTTCTTTCGGTCAGTTTTAAATTGGAAAATAAATCTGTTTGTTTTTGATATTTAGGAAGAATGGTGAGTGAGAGTCCGTTTTCATTCCATTTATATCGTATATCGTCACTTTGTTTGATGGTGCAATTCCATTTTAGTCCACTGAAATCTTTTGCATATTCTTTAATGTTGCTTTTCTGCACTTCCACACGCAGCCTGAAGTTTTTCAGTCCATGAGCAATACATTCATATTGCATTAATCTCAATAGTCGATCTTCTAATTTAAAAATTGATTCTTCAATATTAATCGTTTTCAGACTTTGATGCAAACGCTCTATATGCAGATTTTTAAATACCATTCTGCCGTTCGCCACTTTCATCGTTTCTATCAGTCCGAAGCTGTTCACGCCGTTTTACAAGTTAAAATCATGATGAAAAAATAGAGCAGCATACTTCCGTCATAAACTAATTTGATGATCCATTTTTCAGTTTTATCCGAACGATAGAAAGTAAAAACCTGCAATAATATAACAAGCAGTATGATTAAAAGAATACCGGTTTCTGACAAATAAATAGATGCTAAACTGCGCCAGTTTTCAAGCATAAATAAATAAAGTAACCCTATAACATAAAGTGCTCCTAAAAGAAAGCAAATCCACTTTGCCTTGCGAATACCTGTTAAAACAGGAATTGTTTTTAATTCGGCTTGTTTGTCCGTTGCATAGTCGTGAATATCAAACGGCAAAGTAATAAAAAGTAAAAACACACACTGAATCAAAAAGAGTATATACACATCTTTGCGCTCATTCAGAGAAATGCCATTTTCCCATACAGGTAACAGTACACAGCTTACACTCCAAACGAGCATAATCAAAAATATTTTCGCTATTGGAATATCCCTGAGCCTCATATTGCTTGACCAAAGTTTGCCTATTGGTGCAGGATATAAAATGGAAATTAATCCTGTGAAGATTAGTCCTGCTTTCGTAGTTGTATGCAGAAAAAAGAAAGCAATGGCTGATAGTAATGCACTTATGACGATAGACCATAAATTGAGTAGAGGATATTGTTTAAACGATTGCAATACCAGTTCTGATTCATCGGTGAATATGCCCTTTTTGTAATAGATATACCGGCTAAATTGATAGATAAACCATGTTGAAAAAAAGACTTCAATAATCAGCCAAGGCGAATGAAATAAAGGAATATGCAGCCAGATACAACTTACCCACATCATTGCCACGGCAGCTGTGGCAATAAATAAATTGGATGCGATATAAGTTTTTAAAACACGCAAAAGCATAACCGAATATACAATAAAATTAGCTGCTGTAAGGAGCAGTAATTTAAGTGTAAGTAAAATATCAAGTTACTTTAATCCAGCTTCATGGCTTTGTCAATCAGGAAGCCGATATATTTTCTATGTGATTTAGTTGATGCATCTATACCGGGATTCATTTTCATCCATGTTTTTATTTTATCGGCTTCGCCAAATGCTGCAGATTTTATATTATTGGCATAGGCAGATTTGTTGTCCATGACTGCTAATATTCGGTTGACGTATTCAATCTGTAAATTCTGACGCAAACTACTTACAGCGCTGTTTAAGTCTTCTGTGAAAATTCCATTTGTTAAGTCCTCCAGCATCATATTCAAGCTGTACGTATTGCCGTATAATTTAGTATCAATAAGCCGTTGCATAACAGCTCCATTCAATAATTCATCCAGTATGGATTTCTGAATATTTAAAATGCGATCGTGTATTTTCGGATCCTCATTTTCTTTGCGTTCATTACCCCGTCTTTGTTGTTGAAGATAATTATATAAATCTTGTGGTGTTTTAAAAGCATTAACAGCAAAAGCATATTTCACTAAAGTCTGCATAGCACGTTTTTGATCGGCTAATGAAACAGGGATATATGGTTTGCTGAGGCTGTCTTGCCCCACCATATTTCGGTTGATGTATACGCCACCGATATAGCGGTTTACAACATTCAGCGAACGATTGTAATTTCCGGTAAGTGTCAGATAAGCATTGCGCAATTCGTGATAAGATTTTCCGGTAGTACTGTATTTTTTTAAGAGTCCGTTTAGTGTTTTATTCACCATTTCCATATTTTCAACGGCATAACCAATTGCATCATTACTCATGTCA
>DAOQII010000199.1:0-4763 GCA_035339455.1 Chitinophagales bacterium | reverse complement strand
CCCATTCAGCTTGTTATTTCTGATTTCAAAATTTTTATTGAGTAATGCACTGATTTGTTTCTTATCCAACATAAAATTTCCGTCTAAATCATCTATCGTAATTTCTGTTTTCTTAATCAGCGTAGATTTACGATGAATAATTGTATTTACTACCAAAAACACAAACAATACCAATCCCAATAAGATGGAAATGCGGAAGATGATATTTTTAGTAGCTGCGTTCAAGATTTGTAAGATTTAGCTTTTAGGTATTGGTCATTGGTAAATTAGTCATTGGTAAATTGCTATATTAATTCATTGGTTCATTTAAAATTTCTGTAATTTCTCTCACTTTGGTATCGATATCGCCGGCACCAACGGTAAGTAATACTTCTATATCGTCTTTATGATTTCGTATAAAATCGGTAAGTTCATTCTTTGTCATTAAATGTTTATCTGCTATGGTTACTTTGTCAAAAATTATTTTACTAGTTACGCCTTCTATCGGTTTTTCTCTTGCGGGATAAATATCCAGCAAAATCAATTGATCTATTTTAGATAGCGATGCTGCAAATTCATCACATAAATCGCGGGTACGTGAAAACAAGTGCGGCTGAAAAGCGGCTGTTATTTTTTTATCCGGATACAGTTCTTTTGCAGAAAGCAATGCCGCATCTAACTCACGAGGATGGTGCGCATAATCGTCTATATAAATATGCTTTTCGTTCTTTATATGCGTCTCAAAACGACGTTTTACACCTCTGAATGTTTCTATCGCATTTCGTATATCTGTTTCATTCACACCAACTTCCAGGGCTATGGCTATGGCACCGATGGCATTTTCTATGTTATGCCGTCCGCCATAATACGATACGATATCTACTAATTTTCCGTCAGGATGAATGACATTGAAAATATAGCTTCCATTTTCGATTCGAATATTTTCTGCATAAAAATCAGCACTCCTATCATGCAGACTATAGCGCAGATTTTTCACCTTCTGATTTAATATTTCTTGTTTCACTGTTGCATTAGCAATACATACTCCGTTGTTGCGGATATTTTCACAAAACAAACTGAAAGAATCTTCAATAGCTTTCAGGTTGCCATAAATATCCAGATGATCTGTATCTACCGAAGTAATCAACGCAATGTTTGGATGAAGATTTAAAAACGATCGGTCGAATTCATCTGCTTCGGCAATTGCATAAGCAGTACCATTGATAAAATTAGAATTGAAGTTGATACAAATTCCGCCCAAAAATGCAGCGACATCTTTGTTGGCAGATTTTAAAATATGCGCCGTTATGGAAGAAGTAGATGTTTTGCCATGCGAGCCTGCAATAGAAATATTGAAAGCCTCATCTGCAACTGCCCCTAATACCTGCGCCCGTTTTTGCATGGGAATACCGCTTTGCAAATAGTAATTGAGCTGAATACTGTCCTTAGGAATTGCCGGAGTATAAACAACTAAATCAGCATTCTTGTCTAAGGTTTCCAAACTATCATCAAACGTGATATGCATACCTTCTGCTATTAATTCATCCGTAAGTGTTGTCGGCGTTTTATCATAACCTTTCACTGTTTTTCCGTGCAAATTAAAATAACGAGCCAGTGCCGACATGCCAATGCCGCCAATACCCAGGAAGTAGATGTTTTTTAGTTTATGTAAATTAATCATTGTATGAACTATAAACGATAAGAGATGAATTATGAATAATATATGGTACACAATAAAACCTATTGGTTTTAACTGATTCTGTATTTGGCTTAATAATTAGTTTTTTCAATTTCTTTTCAAGTTTTTTTTCTTTGTTAATATTGAGCTTCTAATAATTTTTAAAATTTCTGTTGCATCATTTGAAAGTGAATCAAACATTTCTTTATTAATAAACTCAGTAGTATATAACAATTCCAACCAGTATAATGATTCATCACACTCTATTTGAGCAATTGATAACTTATGAATAAAATCCATTGCACTCTCTGCATTTTTAGATTCGCGAACATTAGCTCCAACTGATGTACCTGAACGCAATATTTGTTTACTAATTACAAACTCTTTCATTTCAACTGTCAGGATTTTATATAGATTAATAATCTTAACTGCAAATGAGAAGGATTTTGATTTTAATATATCTTTATTTTCAATCATCATTTATCGTTCATCGTTTATCTCTTTAAAAATCTTATTCACAATATCTTCTGCAGCGTTTGTTTTTGCTAATTGTTTTAAGTTAACACCTAGTTGCTCTTGTTCATTTTTATTATTCAATAAATTCAACACTGCATTTGCTAATTTTTCATCAGCCTCTTTATCTGTAATTAATAAAGCCGCTTGTTTGTTGACCAATGCCATTGCATTTTTTGTTTGATGATCTTCGGTTACATTCGGAGATGGAATTAAAATACAAGGCTTGCCGACGATACATAATTCTGAAATAGACAATGCACCCGCACGCGAAATAATGACATCCGCTGCAGCATAGGCATAATTCATTTCTTTTATAAACTGATGAATATGCACTGCGTTTAGATCCTTGTTTTTAGTTCGTTCAATAATACCATCGTAATATCCTTTTCCGGTTTGCCACAACAACTGATAACCTGCTTGGGTATATACATCCAAATGTTGTTCAATGGCGTTATTGATAGTTCTTGCACCTAAACTTCCACCGATGATTAAGATTGTTTTTTTAGTTTGATTTAAACCAAAGAAATCTAAAGCTGCATTTTTATCAGGGAGTACCCCACAAATATCTTGCCTTACCGGATTTCCGGTTAAAACCAGTTTGTCTTTTGGGAAAAAATCAGCTAAGTTATCATAGGCTACAAAAATCTTACTGGCAAATTTTGACAGTATTTTATTGGTAATGCCCGGATATGAATTTTGTTCCTGTATAAAGGATTTGATGCCCATCATCGAAGCGACAAACAACACAGATGCTGACACATAACCGCCTACGCCAATACAGGCATCCGGCTGAAAGTCTTTAATAATTTTTCTTGCCTTGAAAAAGCTCTTTATCATTTTAAACAGAATGCTGAAATTTTTCAGAGTGAACTTTCGCTCAAGTCCCATTACCTCTAAACCAACAATATCATAACCTGCCAATGGAATTTTTTCCATTTCCATTCTGCCGACGGCACCCACAAAAAGGATAGCCGCATCAGGCATCTTTTGTTTGATAGCCTCTGCAATAGCGACAGCCGGAAAAATATGTCCACCTGTTCCACCCCCGGAAATTATAAATCTGCCTTTATGTTTTGTTTGAGTTTTCAAAATTAATATCTTCTAAAGTTTCAAATTTTGTTCATCTTTCATCGTTTCGTTTCACCCCTAAATCCCCTTTGCAGGGGACTTACCTCGTGGCGACTATTTTCTTTTATTCATCATTAAACATTTAACATTCATCATTTATAATTCATTATTTTACTTCACCCCTAAATCTCCTTAACAGGGGACTTACTTCGTGGCAACTATTTTCTTTTATTCATCATTAAACATTCAACATTCATCATTTATAATTCATTATTTATCATTCATTATTTATCATTTCTATCAACCATGTATTTCATCTATAATGGCATCTTTTTTCTTGCCTGATTTATCTTGTTTGCGTTCATCTACATAAGCACTTACACTAAGGATGATACCTAATGCAAATGCATTAAACCATATACTTGTTCCGCCCCAACTGATTAATGGAAGTGTGATGCCGGTATTAGGCAACAGATGCACATTTACACCCATGTGAATGATGGCTTGCAAGACCATGCTGACTCCCAGGCCGACAGCCATGAGCGCACCGAAGGCGCGCGGTGAATCTTTAACTAATAATATCAGCCTGTACATTAAAAATAAATAGAGGAACAATACTACAGCTCCGCCCAGCAATCCATATTCTTCAATAAGTGTAGCATAGATAAAATCCGAAAAAGCATCCGGTAAAAAATTGCTTTGTGTACTCTTGCCCGGTGCAACACGTACCAAACCACCTTTTGCAATGGCAATATAGGCTTGTTTTTGCTGGTAAAAATCATCTGATTTTACATCGGGCTTTATCCAGTTTTCTATTCGCTGCACCCATACGTCTGCTCTGCCATGATCGGGTAACAGAAACCAGGAGAATGCAAATATCAACCCTATCATCACTACACCGGCTCCTCCGATTGCCAGTATAAATTTTGTACTTACACGACCAATAAACAAAACCACAATGCATGTCATTAATAAAATGCCGGCACTCGAAAAATTATCTATCATAATCAAACCACAAATGACGACTATCGGCAACATGATATGTAATGTTACTTCCTTGATATCTTTAATAACACCTTGTTTTTTTGACAACATCCTCGAAGTATACATGATTAATGCCAGCTTGGCAAAGTCTGAAGATTGAAAGGTTAATCCTATTACAGGAATGCGCACCCAACGTGCCGCTTCGTTTATCCGAACACCAAAAAACTTGGTATATAACAATAATGGTACTGACAAAATCAGCATCATCTGCGCTATTCTGGAAAAATAGCGATGGTCAATCTGATGTACGATATAGATAATAAATAAACCGACAAACAACATAAAGCCATGACGTATCAAATAATATTCGGTATTGCCATGCATGTTTTTATATGCTAAAGAACGCGTAGCACTATATACCAACAACAGAGAAATAGAACTCAATGCGGCAATTATATACCACACATATTTGTCTCCTTTGATGTTATTGATGATGCGAGCGAGCATTTTTTAGTGATTGGTGATTAGGGAGAAAGAT
>DAOQII010000198.1:0-4795 GCA_035339455.1 Chitinophagales bacterium | reverse complement strand
ATAGAATTATTATATAAGTTTGGCATGGGCAGTGCTGTTTATCAGGGAGCCAATCGCTATAATGTGAAAAATATTACTTTTCATCAACCCAAATTACAAGTAGATTATAAAGGACTTTCACTGAAATATTATTCTACATTTGAGAATGCAGGCAATGCTTATGATATGGTATTTGCGGCTATTAATTTATCTAAGATTGGGATACCCCGCTATGTATCTAATTTTATATCGGAATATTTTACTAAACTGGGCGAATATAATAACGACTATCATGATGAGCCTACTTTAGCCAACGTACAGGAAGCTAAAGCTTATGCACTTGAACAGGCCTACAATAATGCTTATCTGCAACCCGGTACATACAGCTTTGATTCTGCTTACCATATTATTGTCAATGATGCCAATCTAAGAAATGGAGCAAAATTTCAGGATAAATCATCTTTGCATCATGCAGAAGCATCTTACACACATAATTTCAAATATAACATTAACCTGATTGGGGGTTTGGCATTCCGGGAATATATTCCTCGCTCTTTTGGTTCTATCTTCCACGATACATTAGTAAACAGATATGACACGCTTGCTGATGGTTCTCCGGACTTAAAGGCTAAATTTACCAAACTCAACACCTACGAGGTGGGGGCATATACACAAGTAAGTGTGGAACTGTTTAAGAAAAAGCTGAAACTAATAGGTTCTTTGAGGATTGATAAAAGCCAGAATTTCAAAATACAAGTATCTCCTCGTTTGTCAGCAATATTTACACAAAAAAATCATACGGTACGCATCTCTTACCAACAAGCTTTCCGCAATCCGACTCTGCAAAATCAGTATATTTCACTTGATTTGGGTGCAATAACATTACTTGGTAATTTAAAAGGCGTATATGGATATGAAGCTAATTCTGTAAAAGCATTTCAGGAAGCATATCAAGCCGATCCGATTAATATCAACTTTAATTTGCTTAAAATTATTAAATACGAGAAACTCCGTCCTGAACAGGTGAACTCAGTAGAAGTGGGCTACAGAGGTGCTGTGAAAGCCAAATTGTATATAGATGTAAGTGCATATTTCAGCCGTTATTTCCACTTTATCGGTGATATACGGTATTATACGCCTTCGGCTGATACTGTTTATGTGGGCACACAGCCAGGTGCTGATGCGATGATTGACCCATATTATACCAAATTGTTCCAGCAACCTGTGAATGCACGCAAAAAGGTGGATGCCTACGGCGCATCTGTCGGACTTAATTATTATATCTGGAAATCATTGGTGGCTTCGTTTAATTATACTTATTCCGGCTTGAATACAAAAAATCTGACAGATCCCATTATCCCAGGTTTTAATACACCGGCTCACAAATTTAATATCGGACTGAGTGCACAGCGAATCTGGAAAGGATTAGGATTTGCCATGAATTTTAAATGGGTAGATAAGTACATGTGGGAAAGTACTTTTGGCGATGGCATAGTCCCCAGTTATCACACACTGGACATGAATGTCAGTTACGAATTTGAGAAATGGTTTACGCTTATGGTCGGTGGTTCTAATATTTACAACAACAAACATATCGAAGCTTATGGCTCGCCTAAGGTAGGAGGGTTGGTATATGGCAGTTTGTTGTTTGATTTGGACAGGAATCCGAATAAGAAAGAGAAACAACGATAGGTAATTAGATTTGTCACGGAAATCGTGACACACTACAGCATCAGCTATCTTAAATAGCCGTTATTTCAACGCAATTAATTTTTTATTTTTGCAGTCAGATGCCTGATGTTTTGCTATTACATATCGAAGCTGCTTATGGGAACACGTCATTTGCCATTAGCAAAAATGGCATTTGCACGGATGTCCTTTTCTCAGCGCAAAGCAATCAGACTGCTGATGTAGCACACAGTATGGTGCAACAGATACTGGATAATAATAAGCTCAAGTTTAGCGATATACACGCCGTGTCTGTGAGCAGTGGTCCGGGTTCATATACCGGATTGCGTATAGTTGCTGCCATGTCAAAAGGGATATGCTTTGCACAAAATCTTCCCTTGATTGCCATTCCCACGTTAAAGGCAATGGCGTATGGTTGTATTCATCGATATGGACAAACGGGTTATGATTGGTATATTCCGATGATAGATGCCCGAAGAATGGAAGTATTTACAACATACTATAATCAAGACTTGAAAGCTGAAAAATCATTTTCGTCTTTAATACTTGATGAAGAGTGGCTGGCCGGGTTGGGTTGCGAAAAAAAAATAATTTTCTTCGGCAACGGTATCAACAAATTGCAACTTCCCGATGAATTTAAAGACATACTACTTTTTCACGATTTTATAATTAGTGCTGAAGACCAGTCTTTATTAGCATTTCAGCGATATACAGCCCGGCAGTTTGAGGATATTGCCTACTTTGAGCCCAACTATTTTAAGGCTTTTTACACCCCATCAAATTAGGTATTTTACAGATACTTAATATTAATTTTACACAAATTGGGCATTTTGATGCAACCAAATTTTCAAATAGTTACACTATATAAACGTAAATCTCAACATTTGAAAATAAATAAAACCAAAGAAATGTCAGCAAACATCAACTCCATCATGCAACCTGAGTTAAAAATTGATTATCAGGTTTTAAGAAAATCAGTGCTTTTACTGCGTGCCATCAATCACAAGATGCGTCAGGAAATGATTAGGATTATTGACGAAACAGGTAAAATCACCGTTACAGATTTGTATGTGCGTATGCGCCTGGAGCAGTCAGTAGCATCACAGCATTTAGCTCTTTTGCGTCGTTCAGGAGTTGTTTTTACTACCAGAGATGGCAAATACATCTATTATTCTGTAGATCAAAGCCGCATGGAAGAAATAAACCGTTTGTTAGGCGAATTGGTAAGGTAATTCGTGCTGTTCGTTTTAATGCTGAAATTTATATTTTAATGATAAGCCATTTTGGAGTGAATATGTCATCATTTGAGAAACACCAACCAATTTTAATATAGACTAACTAACTAATTAGCAGATTCTTTAAGATTTTAGCACTGAAAAGGAGATTCCCCTGCGACTAAGGGGAATTTTTTTATGCACATTTGTGTAAATATGCACACTAAATATATCATTTTTTCAGAAAAATTTAACATAAATCAATTATCTGTGTGAAAATATATTAATCTACACAGAAAAAAAATCAGAAAATGTTTTGATATTATAATTTTTTTATAATTTTGTTGAAACTAAACTACAATTTATATGGAAAATTTCGAATTAAACACCGAAAAAATCGAAAGAGCAGCGGAGCTGCTGAAAGCAGTTGCTCATCCACTGCGTCTGAAAATCATTAAAATGATTAACGACAAAAAAGAAGTGAACGTAAATGTAATCTACAACACACTTCGTATTGAGCAGTCTATCACCTCTCAACACCTTAAAGTATTAAGAGGCGTTGACGTGGTTAAAACACGCAGAGATGGCAAAAAAATCTTCTATTCTTTGAATTATGACAGATTGGATGCTATGAACCGTGGTATCGATTTATTCGAAGACTGGAATACAGTAGCGAAAAAAGCTCCTGCTAAAAAGAAAAAATAATTCCGGATCTCCGAATTAATTTACAAAGACTATTATTTGTCGTACTTTTGGCAGATAATAGTCTTTTTTTATGGCTGAACTCGTAAAAGAATTTAATGACTATCGCTCTAAGATGAACGACGTCATTCTTGAACAAAAAAACCTGACGCTCAACCGCTTTTTTAATCTCGACATGCATGCCTATGCAGACGGTGCTTTAGATGCAAAAACTAAAGAAATGCTGGGGCTTGTAGCCTCTATGGTATTGCGTTGTGATGATTGTATAAAATATCATTTGGGCAAATGCCATGATTTACAAATTTCTACCGAACAGATTTATGAAATTTTCGCAATAGCCAACCTCGTAGGTGGCAGTATTTGCATTCCTCATACACGCAGAGCCGCTGAATACTGGCAGGCGCTAATTTCTGAAAACTAAAAAAAATCGAACATGCTAAATTATCAGCAACATCCGCATTTTACTGTTCACAACTTGCCTTACGGTATTTATTCTACTGCAATAAAAATCAAACGAGCCGGCGTGGCCATTGGCGATTTTATTATTGATTTATCAATCTTATACAAATCCGGAAAACTTCCTTTTATTCAAACGGATGTTTTTTTGCAAGATAGCCTCAACGATTTTATAGCATTGGGGAAAAGCATTCATCATCAAACGAGAAGCACCATACAACACTTACTAGAAAATGAACCGGATTTCATTAGCACTTATGATGGCTTAATAGATAAACAAAGTGATGCAAAAATGTATGTACCGGTAAAGGTAGGCGATTATACCGATTTTTATGCATCAGAAGAACATGCTTCAAACGTGGGTAAAATGTTCAGACCCACTATGCCTCCGCTGATGCCCAACTGGAAACACATGCCCATTGCATATCATGGCAGAAGTTCATCTATTATCACATCCAATACGCCGATAAAACGCCCAAGCGGACAAATTTTACTAGGCGAGACCCCTGTTTATGCTGCTTGCAAGACTTTGGATATTGAGATAGAACTCGGTTATATAATCGGCAAAGAAAATAAGCTGGGTGAACCTGTTGATATACAAAATGCAACAGAATATATTTTTGGTGCCGTCATGTTGAATGATTTCTCAGCCCGCGATATCCAACGCTGGGAGTACCAGCCCCTGGGACCGTTTTTGGGTAAAAATTTTGCCACAGCTATTTCGCCCTGGATAATTACATATGAAGCACTTCAGC
>DAOQII010000197.1:0-4798 GCA_035339455.1 Chitinophagales bacterium | reverse complement strand
ATGATGCATTGGCATACGCAAGCGGTTCCACCAAACGATATTGATGCTTTGGAAAGAACATTAAAATGGAATAGATTACGAGGTGGCACTGCTGCTGTAATCTTAGAGCCTGTTGGTCCCGAAAGTGGCACTTATCCCGTATATAAAGAATATGCACAGCAAGCTAGGGAGTTGTGTAACAAATATGGTGCGCTCTTGATATTTGATGAAGTCGTTACTGCTTTCAGAATTGGAATGAGTGGCGCACAAGGTTATTTTGGTGTTGAACCTGATTTAACGATTTTTGGAAAAGTCGTAGCCGGTGGTTATCCGTCGGCAGGTGGGATAGGTGGTAAAGCTATTTATATGGACGGCTTGGCTGCCGGACTGCAAGGCGGAAAAAAAGTAAAAGTGGGCGGTACAATGGCTGCCAATCCATTGAGTTGTTGCGCCGGCTATCATACCTTAGTAGAAATAGAAAAAAACAATGCCTGTGAAAAGGCGGGCAGGGCAGGCGACAGAATCACTCAAGGTCTTAATATGCTGATTGATAAATATGGACTTCCATTTGTCGCTTACAATCAAGGATCTATATGCCACTTGGAAGCAGCAGGTACTTTATTTGTGAAAATAAAATTGATGAAAATAAAGCGTGTTTTAGCTGAAATTAATGAACGCAAAAAACTGATGGAAGAGTACGGAGCGGCATATATGGCTGAAGGCATTGTTACACTGGCGGGAAGTCGTTTGTATTGCAGTATGGCAGATACGGATGAGGTGGTAGATGATGCATTGAACAGATTTGAAAAGGTATTTAAAAATGTTAAATTAGCTAATTAATCAAATCAGCTAATCAGCTACTAATAACATACAATGATTAAAAACTTCCTAGCTTACGATGTCGGTACGAGTAGTGTTAAAGCTGTTTTGCTTAATAGCCGTGGGGTAATATTGGCTACTGCTTCGGCAGATTATCCTTTATATACACCCCAACCGGGTTGGGTGGAGCAAGTGCCAACGGATTACTGGAATGCCATTTGTAAAACGACAAATGAACTTATCCAAACATCCGGTATAGATAAACATGCTATAAAAGCCATGGCATTTTCTACGCAGGCGATGGGCATTATTCCGGTAGACAAAAATGGAAATGTATTGTATAACAATATTTCTTGGGTAGATGGAAGAGCAGAAGAATATGCATTAATTGCCATGAAACGCTGCGGCGGGAAAGGGGTATTTAAAGCCATTGCAGGCGTGGAGCTTACAGGAAAAGATGTGATTCCGAAATTACTTTGGATGAAAGAAAAACAAGCTGCAGTTTTCCAAAATACGTACAAGTTTTTGGATGTAAACGGCTATCTGAAATATAAATGCACGGGCAAATTGGTGGCGGAGTGGTCGGGTGCTTGTTCGTATGCCTTTGATGTAAAAAAGAAAGACTGGGAGCGACTGCTGTTTCGCTTGACAAAAATAGGATTAGATAAATTACCGGATTTAGTTCGCTCTACCGACCTCGTAGGTTGCCTTACAGAACAAGCAGCTACTGAATTGGGACTAACTACTTCAGTTGAAGTTTATGGCGGCTGCGACGATACACAAGCAGCTGCGGTAGGTACTACAGCCATCGGTGAAGGTGAAGCTCATATTTATGTAGGGACTTCTGCATGGGTGGGTGTCAGTACAAAAAATGCATTGAAATTTAAAAATGGAGCATTCTGTTTGCAAAGTGCCGATCCTGCTAAAAATATAGTGGTTTGTATTACTGAATCTGCAGGTATCAATACGCAATGGTTGCTGGATAATTTTTATAAGCAAGAAAAAGTAAATACAGCAGTTTCTGTTTTTGATATTTTAGAAAATGACATGCGTTCTGTTCCGGCGGGTTCAGATTATTTGATAGTAACACCTTGGTTTTTGGGCGAAAGATGTCCGGTGAGTACCACGACAACACGCTCTACGATTTTTAATTTGACGCATCAACATACCCGTGCACATATTACAAGAGCTCATTTTGAAGGCATAGCTTATAATTTACGTTGGTCTATGCAAAATTTAGAGCGAGATTTCGGTTTTAAAATTGAAACCCTGAAAATAACAGGAGGCGGCAGTGTCAATAAGGTTTGGATGCAATTATTGGCAGATATTACCCAAAGAAAAATAAGCACAACTTCTCAACCGCTTAATGCCGGAGCATTTGGAGCAGCCATGTGTGCAATGGTGGGAAGCAAAACATGTATCTCATTTGCAGCAATTCAAGAACTAATTCAAATTGAGCATACATTTGAGCCGAACAAGGAGAATTATGCAATTTATGATGAGCTGTTTGTTGCTTATCAGGATATATTCCATCAGCTGAATAAAACCTATCAAACTATAAATAAACCCAGATTCCAATGAATATAACTGAAGCCAAAACTGCTGTATGCCATGCAGGTGTACAATTACTACACGAAGGATTAGTAGCTCGGACTTGGGGAAATGTGAGCATAAAAGTAAATGAAACGCAAATGGTGATTACGCCCAGTGGCAGAAAATATGAAGAGCTAACACCGGATGATATGGTATTGGTTGATTTTTTTACGTTGAAATATGAAGGCAAGCATAAACCATCATCAGAGTTGAAATTACATGCCGAGGTGTATAAAACTCGCCCACATATCAATGCCGTTATTCATACCCATCAAATGAATGCATCTATCTTGGCAGCAGCTCAATGTGATGTGCTCGTCTTAAATGAAGAACATCAGCAAATATTAGGAGCTAAGGTGATTAAAGCTGCTCCTTATGCATTGCCCAATACTAAGAAGATAACTGTAGAAACAGCGAAAGCCATTGAAAAATCTAATGCCGCACTGATGTCTAATCATGGTGTAGTTTGTATAGGTATAAATTTAACAGATGCATTTTTGGTTTCAAAAATCTTGGAAGCGGCGAGTATAAATTATTTAGCATCCTTAAAAAATAAATCGGCATAATGAATCTTAATGCACTTGAAAAACTGAAAACTGTATTTGCTTATTGCCATAAACAAGCTCAATTTTATACATCTTGGGGTCATGTAGATATACTGCAAATTGCAATTAAGGAAAATGACGGAACTATTTTTTTTACAAAAGAAAACTCCAATCTTTCATCGTTAAACAACGATGAAGTCATACAGGATAAGGAAAACGCGTCATTGTTTAATCAGATTTTTCAATCAAGAAAAAATATTAATTGCATTTTTATCACCCGACAAGAATATGCATCACAAATTAAAGCTGAAATTCCACCTATCTTAGATGATCAAGCTCAACTTTTGGGTGTCAGTATTCGAGTAGCAAAAAATGAAAAGGAAATTTTACATGCTTTAAAAAATAGGTTTGCGGCCATACTGCCTGATGGCAATTCAATTTGTATAGGAGTAAATTACGAAGATGCATATGTCGCTGCACAGTTATTAGAAAAAACCTCAAAAGCATTTATAGAAGCTCAATATGCAGGCGGAGCAAAATCTATCAACAAAATTGAAGCCTGGCTGATGCAAAAGTTTTACCAGCTGAAATATGCCAAGCAAGCGAAGTGAGTGATAGTAGTAAGGTGTAAGTCTCAAGTAGTAAGTACTTAAGACGTAGTTAATAAAATGTGAAGTATATTAATTTGTTTATTGTCTTAATCTTTCAAGATTTTATAGCGTATTAAATATTCATCACTCAACATTCAACATTAATCATTAATCATTCAACATGACTAAGCATAAGACTTGTCTTTAAAAAATTCTTCTGCTAAATAATAGTCATTTAAGTCTGAAGGATGAAAATCTTTTTTGAAGAATTTTAAAAACTCTGTAGACATATCACCATGCAACTGACTGAATAATCCTGTGGCAAATTCAAAAAATTGTTTAGGTAATTTCCGGTATTCTAATTTTTTTCTGTCTTGATAAAACAGCATGCCCATACCGCCTGCAATGTATCCATACAGCAACGCCGTAACCAATGGCATAGCAATTACACGCTTGATGTATTCTTGGTCATCTACGGTTTTCAATACATCAAAAGCAACATGCTTATGTTCAATTTCCTCGGCAGCATGCCATTGAAAAAGTTCAGCAATATCTTCCGGCACAACTTCTTTATTCGTTTCCACATGATTGAAAATTGCATGTCCGAATAATGCCGTAAAATGTTCTAAACATACCGTAGCAACCAAATCAAAATCATTCTTTTTCATGGGTAATTTTACTTTGGCAACGACCTTATGCAAAACATCATCAATGTGCTTTTCATACCCTGAAATATCGTAATTATTATCTTTTAAGATTTTCCAAAATCGCTCGTGCATACTGGAATGTATACCTTCTTGTCCGCAAAAGTTACGCACTTGCTTTTTTAATTTTTCATCTTCAATTTGTTTGGCATTCTTGAGTACAGAATTTACAAATAATCTCTCGCCCGTAGGAAATACGATATGCAACACATTGATGAAGTGTGTGCTGAATGGATTGTTTTTATAATAAAAACGAGGCGTTTTATTGTTAAACTGAAAGTTTACCCGTCGTACTTTTATTTCTTCAGCATTGTAAGCCTTAGTAGCAGATTGTTCAAGTGTCTTAGTTTTAGTAGCCATTTTATGTAGGTTATTGGTGATTAGAGATTGGTAATTGGTGATTGGTTAATCGAACGAAGTAATTTAAAATCTAAAATTCATCATTTATCATTCATCATTTATCATTTATCATTCAACATTCATCATTCATCATTCATCATTCAACATTACTTTAAGCATAGGATTTGCCTTTCAGTAATTCTTCTGCCAGTTCATAATTATCAATTTG
>DAOQII010000196.1:0-4809 GCA_035339455.1 Chitinophagales bacterium | reverse complement strand
CAGCTGTGCGTCGGTGTATAGCTCTTCAAATTTGACATGCAATTCGAAAAAGTGTTTCCCCTTTATATTCCAGTGCAAACCTCGCAAATTTTGATAATAAATTTGAAAAGAGGCTAATAAATCATTCAGCCCGTCGGCTAATTTCTCGGATTGTTGTTGGTCTAAGCCTATTTTTGTAAGTGCCATGTTCGTTATTTTAGATTACAAAAGTACACCACTTGTTTTAATAAATAAAATTGATTAATTTTATGATTCAATAGAATTTGTTTATGAATTTTTCGCTTACACAATTAGAATATGTTTTGGCGATTGACAATTATCGTCATTTTGCCAAAGCCGCTGATGCTTGTCTGGTAACCCAACCCACGTTAAGCATGCAGCTCAAAAAATTGGAAGAAGAACTGGGGTTTGAACTTTTTGACCGGACCAAACAACCCATCATTCCAACAGATGCCGGCAAAATTATAATAGAACAAGCCCGCACCATTTTGCGCGAAACCAAGAAGCTGGAGCATATAGCCCAGACATTTGATAATAGCTTTGACGGCAATTTTAGCGTTGGTATTATACCCACCATTGCCCCATATTTGTTGCCCTATTTTTTAGGTGATTTTATCAAAAAATACCCGAACATCCGTTTGCATTTGCAAGAACTGAAAACAGAGGAAATTATTTTTAAGCTGAATAAAGACGAGCTGGATGCCGGAATTTTAGCTACGCCCTTACACGAAAGCAATTTGATAGAAGAACCCGTTTTTTATGAAGAAATAAAACTCTATGCGCATTATAAGCATCTATTGAGCAATAAAAAAAACCTGAAGCCTGATGATATAATGCGCCCGGATATCTGGATGCTGACAGAAGGAAATTGTTTTCGCAACCAGATTATCAATATCTGCACGCAACCGCAAGAAATTACCAAACATTTACACTACGACAGTGGCAGTCTTGAAACGCTGAAGAAAATGGTGGACATGGAAGGCGGTTTTACTTTGTTGCCCGAACTTGCCGTTTTAGAATTATCCAATAAAAAACAAGAACAGATTTCTGAATTCCGCAAGCCAAAACCACTGCGCGAAATCAGCCTGGTATATGCCCGCAGCGTGGCCAAGATGAAATATATTCATGTTTTGAAAAAACTGATACAAGAAAGCATTCCCGACTATTTACAAAACAAGAAAAGAGGCACCGTGGTAGAGTGGAAATAAGCTTATTTTTTCTTTCCTTCAGGATGAAATTCTTCTGTGTACTGATATAATCTTTCGGGCATAAGGGTAGGTATTACACCGCTGTGTATCATTATTTTAGAAACTTGCTGATTCATAAGAAAATCGGCAAAACCAAGGGCATTTACTTCATCGGTGTTGCCGATGATAATAGAGATTGGTCGGTAGAGTGGGTATTGTCCATTTGCCAAATCGTTTTGCGACAAATAGAAAGTAGTATCATTTAAGTGAACAGGCAGTAATTTAATTTTTTCCAAGAGCCGTTTGGATACTACATCCTCATCATTACTTACCAGATTAAACGGAATAAAACCGATGCTTTCGGGTTTGGCCACCACATAGTTTACAACATCTTTAAGGTTGTTCACCACTAATGCATTTTTAAACAAAGCAGGATTTATTTTCACTTGCTGCATCAATGCCTTGGCAATACCGGATTGTACATGATCAAAAACGAGCGGTGTTTTTTTATTTTGCAGCATTTCTGCTAACTGATTGAGATAAAAAACCGAATCGGGATTTTGGCGGGATGCGATAACCGCAATGGCATCGTAGCCGAAAGTATATTGTATTATCTTAGCTTTCTGTATTTGTTCGCAATAAGCCAGTTCTTCCGGGTCAAAGGCAGTGCTGACTAGAATTATTTTATTTTTGTCAGCTTTAAAATCACTGATTAAAGCATCTTCGTTATTATATTCAACAATGAGTTTTGATTTGGGGTGGAAATGCTCATAAACAGGAATAATCTGGTCTAAAAGATAGCGCAAATTTGTATCGGCATGTATGCGTGCCGTGCCTGATTCCCAGTCGTTGAGGTTTTTCTGTTTCTCATTTTTTTGAGAAGAATTACAGGATACTAAAACAAAAAATATTAGCGAGTACAGAAGTTGAAGCCAGATTTTCATTCCATTTCTTTTTTAAACTTAAAAGCACGGTAAAGCCTGAACAATCCGTATGCGAACAGTAACACCGAAAGCGCTAATTTAGTTTTATCTGAAAGTATGGGTAGTTTTGTGACAGGCAGAAAAAACAATACAGCTGCCAATGCAATATAGGCAATGGCTATTGCCAAACGGATGAGAAAAGCAGGATGCAAAAAATCATTCATGCTGTAAAAATAAGGAATTGTAATCAGTCCACAGACGACAAAACTTGGATTTAAATTAATTAACCGGATAATCTGCTAAAGAGTTAATGAGGTATTATACAGTCGCTTCATCCATTGCTTTTTTTAGGATAAAGAAAAATGCGATACGGTAGACTAGTACACTTTGTTCAATAAATAAGCATTTAGGCTAAAGATCTCAATTTTAAACACAAATTAAGTTTTCACACAGAAAGAATAGAACACAGATTAACCGGATAAGGTGATAAACTCGGATAAAAAATCCGTATCAACTGTGCATTTCGTGTTCTTAAAAAACCTGCTACACTCTATAGTACAGAAATTTTTTAATTTAAATATTGTAATTTTATAAAAGAAGTGAAATAAAATTGCGAAACAATTCGGATTATGGTTTATTTGAGGCAAACCAACAAAAGGAAAAGAAAATATTAAAAATGAATAAAACTTTATATATCATACTTTTAATAATAATTGAAATTGTGGCACTATTGTTTCATTATTTGTGTGTTGTTTTTGGAAAAGACAAACTTCTTGTTTTTTTACCTTTAACAATAGTTCTTTTCTCTTCAATATTTGTTATCTTGTTTTTGTATAGTGTTGTATTGTTTTTTTTACAAAAGACACCAACTGAAACTTTTGTTAAATTTTTTCTTTTAAATTTATTAGGAGCTTTAACTCCATGGTTTTTTCTATTCTTTCTATTTAGTCGCTTACATTAGCTCTGACTCAACTAATGCAAGTATGTCAAAAAAAACACTATTCCGAAGAATCAAAACAAACATGCAGTAATGCAAAAAGTGTGGCGTACTTGTACTTCCAAATTTTTGTGTGAATTTGCCAATTTGTAAATTCTTTTCACATTCGCTAAAATCAAAATAACGAGTATCTTTTCAGAAATAAAAAGAAGTCAGTACTATTTACGGCAAATAAAATGGAACAAGCTAATGAGCAAATTTGCACATCTTCAAATTGCCAAATTAATTCTACATATTCCTTCTGTATTGTCCGCCAACGTCAAACAAGGCATTGGTGATTTGTCCTAAACTGCAATATTTTACGGTTTCCATCAGCACGTCAAACATGTTTTTATTTTCTAAGGCTGCGAGTTGTAATTGTTGTAAATAAACAGAGGCTTCAGATTTATTGCGTACTTTAAGCGCATTCAGGTTGCTGATTTGTAATTGCTTTTCTTCTTCCGTGCTCCGTATTACTTCTTGCGGCAAAATAGTAGGAGAACCCTTGGAAGATAAAAAAGTATTGACACCAATCAGCGGCAACTCTCCGGTATGTTTTTTCATTTCATAATACATACTTTCTTCCTGTATTTTGCTGCGCTGATACATGGTTTCCATAGCGCCCAACACACCACCGCGCTCCGTAATACGGTCAAACTCTGCATATACGGCCTCTTCTACCAAATCGGTCAGTTCTTCTATAATAAATGAACCTTGCAGTGGATTTTCATTTTTTGCCAAGCCTAATTCTTTATTGATGATCAGCTGTATCGCCATTGCCCGGCGTACACTTTCTTCCGTTGGTGTGGTGATGGCTTCGTCATACGCATTGGTGTGCAAACTGTTGCAATTGTCATAAATGGCGTACAGGGCTTGCAAAGTTGTGCGGATGTCGTTAAAATCTATTTCTTGTGCATGTAAGCTTCTACCCGAAGTTTGGATATGGTATTTTAATTTCTGGCTTCTGTCGTTGGCTTTGTATAAATACTTCAATGCTTTTGCCCATATTTTCCGGGCAACACGACCAATCACCGCATATTCAGCATCGATGCCGTTAGAAAAGAAGAAAGATAAATTTGGAGCGAAATCATCAATATGCATGCCTCGCGATAAGTAATACTCAATAAACGTGAAGCCATTTGCCAAGGTAAACGCCAGCTGTGAAATCGGGTTGGCTCCGGCTTCTGCGATGTGATACCCGGAAATAGAAACCGAATAAAAATTGCGGACTTTATGATGTACAAAATACTCTTGTACATCGCCCATCATTTTCAATGAAAATTCAGTAGAAAAAATACAGGTATTTTGCGCCTGATCTTCTTTCAGTATATCCGCTTGCACCGTACCACGCACTTGAGATAATGCAAACGTTTTAATTTTTTCATAGACCTCTTCAGGCAATACCTGGTCGCCCGTAACGCCCAGCAGAAGTAAACCCAAGCCGTCATTTCCTTCGGGCAATGTACCATTATAGCTTGGTCTTATCGCTTTTTTATCTTGATAGATTTTATCTATCTTGCTGTTTACCTCGTCTACTAAATTATTTTCACGGATATATTTTTCGCATTGCTGGTCAATGGCGGCATTCATAAAAAAAGCACAAATTGTGGGTGCAGGGCCGTTAATCGTCATGGATACAGAGGTATTGGGCGAACACAAATCAAAACCGGAATACAGTTTTTTTGCATCATCCAAACTGCATACAGACACGCCGCTATTGCCG
>DAOQII010000195.1:0-4810 GCA_035339455.1 Chitinophagales bacterium | reverse complement strand
CCGGAAAAGTAACGGTAGATATAAATGCCAAGCCTTTTGAAAAATTATCGGAGTATCATTTTTTTAAAGGTGATATAAAAAACCTGATGCCCAATGACAGAGTTCTTCCTTATGATTTAATTACTGCACTTTTTACCGATTACGCCCACAAATCTCGTTTTGTGTGGATGCCGGAAGGCATATCTGCAAAGTATAGTAAAGACGAAGCACTGGATTTGCCGGTGGGTGCCGTTTTAATTAAGAATTTTTATTACCCCCACGATTTCAGAGATGAATCTAAGGGCAGAAAGATTATGGAAACCCGGCTTTTGGTACACAGAAAAGACGGTTGGGACAATATTACTTATGTTTGGAATGATGAACAAACTGATGCCGAGCTCAATATTGTTGGCGATTCCAAGCCTGTTGAGTTTACAAATTTGCAAGGCGAACATGTGAGTACTAGTTATGGCTACCCCAATAAAAATCAATGTAAAAACTGCCACAACCTCAATAATGCCGCCATGCCGATTGGACCAAAAGTGCGATACTTAAATAAAGATTTTACTTATGCCGATGGAGTAAAAAACCAGCTGGATAAATGGGTGGAAGTTGGCTATTTATCCGGCTACAACAAGACTGATAATGCGAATAACAAGATTGTAAATGCATTTGATGTAAATGCAGCCTCTGTAGAAGACCGGGCTAAGGCATATCTGGAAGTCAACTGCGCCCATTGCCACCGCAAAGAAGGCAGTGCCAGTAATACCGGTTTATATTTATTGCTGAGTGATAAAAATCCTGAAAGCTGGGGGGTGATGAAAAGTCCGGTTTCTGCAGGCAAAGGTAGCGGAAACTGTCTGTATGATATAGTACCCGGCAAGCCGGATGAATCTATTGTAACCTATCGAATGGAAAGTGTAGAACCAGAAATCAGAATGCCTCAGTTTGGTAGAAATTTAGTGCATAAAGAAGCCGTGGCACTGATACGCCAATGGATTAGCGAGATGAAGTAATATCTGATTGCACAAACTTAAAATATTACACAAATACCTTAAACCTTTCGTGGCAGGCTTTTTCCAGCATCTCTCTGTCATCAGGATGTGCAATATCTATCAATGCCTTCGCCCGCTGTCTGAGATTTTTGCCAAACAAATTGGCAACGCCATATTCTGTTACCACATAATGTACATGTCCTCTTGAAGTAACCACGCCTGCTCCCGGTTTAAGAAAAGGCACTAAACGGTTTACTCCTTTATTGGTTCTGGAAGTCAATGCAATTATCGGCTTTCCTCCTTCGCTCAAAGCAGCACCTCGCATAAAGTCCATTTGCCCGCCGATGCCACTATATTGATACGTGCCGATACTGTCGGCACATACTTGCCCGGTTAAGTCCACTTCTATCGCACTGTTGATAGCTATTACCTTTGGGTTGCGCCTGATAACGGATGGGTCATTTACATAGTCAATATCTAGAAAAACAAAAGCAGGATTATCATCTAAATAATTGTATAGCCGTTTGGTACCAAGGGCAAAGCCGGTAACTGTTTTATTGGGATGGATTACTTTCTTTTTATTGTTTATGACATCCCGCTCAAATAAATCGATAATACCATCGCTGCACATTTCAGTATGCACACCTAAATCTTTATGATTATAAAGCGACTTCAACACGGCATCGGGTATAGTGCCTATGCCCATTTGCAAGGTGCTGCCATCATCTATCATCTCGGCAATATACTTCCCGATTTTAAGTTCATCTTGACCAATTTTTTGAGCATAGTCTACTTCCGGTAATTCTTCATCATGATATACCATGGCTGAAAACCTGTCGGTATGTATAAGACTGTCGCCATGCGTACGAGGTACACGAGGATTGACCTGCGCAATTACATATTTTGCCATATTTACGGCACTGCGTGCTATATCTACACTTACTCCTAACGAGCAGTAGCCATGTTTGTCGGGCGGTGATACCTGCACAATGGCAACATCCAGAGGTAAGTACCCTTTTTTGAACAAATCGGGAATATCACTCAGAAAAACAGGAATATAATCGGCATGACCTGTATTGACAGCACCCCGCACACTCGTACTCACAAACATGCAGTTGATATCAAAATGACCGTTATATTCAGGCTTATTCACTACAATATCACCTTGAACCGAAATAAAAACCAACTCTACGAATTTGAGCCGGTCTTTCTCCATTGCAAGTTCTCGCAACATGTATAAGGGCGTTTGTGCACCACCCTGAACAAATACACGATTACCACTCTCGATATAAGCAAGTGCTTCTTTGGCAGATACATAGTGAAAAGGATGTAGCATAGCAATAAAATTGAGGTTGCAAGTTTACATCAAAATCCGGCTATGCATATCAATATAAAATGAATTTTGGGTGAAATTCTGCTCTCACAAATAATCAATCTTATCAAAGACAGGGATTCAATTCATATATCATAACCCGAACATAAACGGAATGCAGCTATAACAAAACAGCTACCTCATCAAATCCAGCAGGTATTGCCCATAGCCACTTTTAAGCAAGGGCTGGGCTATTTCGTTGAGTTGTTCTTTGTTAATAAAACCCTTGCGATAGGCTACTTCCTCAATACAACCTACTTTTAACCCCTGCCGTTGTTCTATTACCTGCACAAACTGTGATGCCTGCATGAGCGAATCGAAAGTACCCGTATCCAGCCAGGCTGTACCTCTGTCGAGTATGCCTACTTTTAACTTTCCTCTGCGCAAATATTCCTTGTTTACGTCCGTAATTTCATATTCGCCCCGTGGGCTAGGTTGCAGGTTCTCAGCAATATCAATTACTTCATTGTCATAAAAGTATAATCCCGGTACGGCAAAATTTGATTTTGGCTGTTCGGGTTTTTCTTCAATAGAAACAGCATTAAACCCATTATCAAATTCTACAACACCATATCGTTCCGGGTCAGAGACATGATATGCATAAATCACACCACCGTCCGGGTTATAGTTTTTAGTAAGTAAATCTTCCAAACCCGTACCATAAAAGATATTATCTCCCAATATCAATGCGCACTTATCACTGCCGATAAATTCTTTGCCAATCACGAATGCTTGTGCTAAACCATTTGGTACTTCTTGCACTGCATACTGAAAATTGCATCCGTATTTCTTTCCATCACCCAATAAGCGTTGAAAGTTTGGCATATCGTGTGGTGTGGAAATAATTAATATTTCGTTGATACCTGCCTGCATCAGTACTGACATCGGGTAATAAATCATGGGTTTGTCGTAAATCGGCATGATTTGCTTGGAGATGGCATAGGTAATCGGGTATAAACGCGTACCCGAACCACCTGCTAAAATTATTCCTTTCATAAAATAAAAAACAAAAATACACAGTTAAACAACATTATTTGAATATGTTTGCCCTGAAATTTTGCAGATTGATTTTTTTAGGTTAATTTCGTGTTAATACATTAAACAACTACATTATATGGCAGAAAAAACGTTTAAAATCTTAGTCGTAGATGACGAGCCGGATATTCTGGAATTTTTAAGTTATAACCTGGAAAAGGATGGCTTTGAAGTTGAAACGGCAGAAAACGGAAAGGTGGCTCTGGAAAAAGCCAAAAAAAGCCAGCCGGATATTATTTTGCTGGATGTGATGATGCCGGAAATGGACGGTATTGAAGCTTGCCGCAGCCTTCGGGAAATGCCACAATTTGAAAACACTATCATCGCTTTTCTGACCGCACGCACTGAAGACTATTCACAAATTGCAGGTTTTGAAACAGGAGCAGATGATTATATCAGCAAGCCGATTAAACCGAGAGTACTGGTTTCCCGTCTTAAAGCATTATTGCGCAGATATGAAGCTAAGGAAGCAAAATCTACCTTTCTGGAAGTGGGCAATATTCAGATCGACAGAGAGCGTTATCTCATTATCTTCAACGGTAAAGAAATGGCTGTTCCGCGTAAGGAATTCGAACTTTTATATCTGCTTGCCTCCAAACCCGGGAAAGTATTCAAACGAGATGAAATTCTCAATGAAATATGGGGAAGAGATATCATAGTAGGCGACCGAACTATCGATGTACACATCCGCAAACTGCGTGAAAAATTAGGCGAAGAACTAATCAAGACGGTAAAAGGCATCGGATATAAATTTGAAGAAGTTTAGCAAGAAATAGCATATGAGAAGTACACCTTCTCCAACAATTATAAGTCTTTTAGGAAGTCTGGCAGTGGCATCATCGTCCACTGCCTTATTTTTAATCATAGCCACGGTTTTCAGGCTGAACTATGCTGTTGCATCTATCTTTGTGTTTTGCACTATCGGCTTTTTTATCTCATTTATCGTTTTCCGATTTGTGCTTATTCGGTATATTTATAATAAAATAAGAATTATATATAAGACTATCGGCAAGCCCTTGAAATTTGAACAGGAAATAAAAGAAGGCAGCGGACTAATGGTGAAAACCGTAGAACGAGATGTGGCAGAATGGGCACTCAATAAGAATAAACGCATTCGCGAATTACAGAAACTGGAACAGTATCGCAAAGAGTTCGTCGGTAATGTATCGCATGAGTTGAAAACGCCTATATTTAATGCGCAAGGATATATTGAAACCGTACTGGATTCGGATATGGACGATCCTGAATTTATCCGGCAGTTTTTGGAAAAAGCCAACAGCAATATTGACCGTCTGGAAAGCATCGTCAGTGACTTACTGGAAATCTCTAAGTTTGAAACCGGACGAATTCAGCTCGAAAAATCAGCATTTGATATCGTTGCTTTAATTAAGAAAGTATTTTTTCAGTATCAGCACTTGGCAGAACAATT
>DAOQII010000194.1:0-4829 GCA_035339455.1 Chitinophagales bacterium | reverse complement strand
TAGCTATAAAGCAAATTATGAAAAGTGCGAATTTTAACGTCAAATTTGAAAATCTGGAGCGCGATGCACAATACATTTTTGATGAGATGGCGCCGGTTATTATTTTCCAGAAATCCAATTTATTTTTAGACAGAATAGAAGTACTAAAGTCTGTCTTTTATCGCAACAGAGGGGCTTTCATTATCGGGCGTTTGTTTTACAAAAACTGGACGATGCCAATCGTTATACCCTTGCTCAATGAAGAAAACGGCATTTTTGCCGATTCCGTTATTTATATCCCGGCGGATGTATCTATTTTGTTCTCTTTTACACGTTCATCATTTATGGTCAATACGGCCTATCCTGCGCAGCTGATTGATTATCTCAAAGCCATGTTGACACATAAAGCAGTAGGCGAATTATACGATTCTATTGGTTATTACCGGCATGGCAAAACAATTTTGTACCGCGATTTGATGAATTATATTCACAATCATGAAGACAAATTTATTTTAGCACCCGGCATCAAAGGGATGGTAATGTCTGTATTTACGCTCAAATATTTTAATTTTGTATTTAAAGTTATCCGGGATAAATTTGAACCGCCAAAAAATTGTTCGCGTGAGTTCGTCATAAGAAAATATGAAGAAGTAGAAATAAACGACCGGGTAGGCAGAATGGCGTATGCTCACTTGTTTGAGAATTTAGAGTTTCCCCGCAAATTATTCACTTTTGAGCTGGCACAAGAGCTGCAAGAAACCTGTAAAGAAAGTGTAGAATTTAAAGGAGATAAAGTCTTAATCAAGCATGTGTATCTGGAACGAAGAATGACGCCTTTAAATCTCTATTTGCAAGAAGCTAACCCCATAGATGCGTGCAGTGTAATTTTAGATTATGGATTTTGTGTTAAAGAGTTGGCGGCAGCCAATATTTTCCCCGGCGATTTATTGTTGAAAAATTTCGGTGTTACGCGACACGGCCGTGTCATTTTTTATGATTATGATGAAATTGCAAAAGTGACGGATTGCCGTTTCAGACGCATTCCGCAGTACACCGACGAAGACGATACGCGTGGAAATTTCGAAATGATAGCTGCTGAACAAAACGACATCTTTCCGGAAGAATTCAAAGCCTTCATGGTGCCGGATGGACCCATCGGGGATATTTTTTTAGCAGAACATGAAGAGATTTTTGACCCCAAATACTGGCGGGATATTCAGAAAAATATCGAAGCCGGTGAATATATTCGTTTCTATGCCTATGATCAATACAAACGGTTTGCAATTAAATACCTTACTGCAGAATAATAATGACTAGTTTTTAATTGGATTGAATACAAATTTTATTTCTAATAAGATAAATCAGAATTTTTCTTTAACTTCAAGTACTAAATTAGTTTTTATGAAAAAGAAAATCTTGTATGTGTTGCTTGCTGTATTTATTGTAATTCAGTTTTTTCACCCCAAAAAAAATATCTCTGCTCAAGTAGCTGATTATAGTTATATGCCTGCTGATGTGCAAACAATTGTAAAAAAATCTTGCTTTGATTGCCATAGTAATAATACAGCGTATCCATGGTACAATAATATACAACCTGTTGCTTGGTGGCTTAACAGACATATTGTGGAAGGTAAAGAAAAACTGAATTTTGATGATTTCCAGAACTCTAAAAAGAAAGATGATATTGCTGAGTCAATAGAAAAAGGAGAAATGCCATTGTCAAGTTATACGCTTATTCACCGTGATGCGATTATGAATGATCAGCAAAAACAAATTGTTATTAATTGGGCAAAACAGTTTGAGCATGAAAAAGGAGGAAACCAAGAAAGAGGAGAGGAAAATGAACATTAATTCTCATCTGCTTTAGCATATTTGCTCATTCTCACACAGCTCATTGCCGGATTAGCTCATTCTTCACCCAGATGTTCTTTTTCCTTTCGGTCATTATCAAAGGCGCGTATAATAGCTTTTACTAAACGATGGCGAACCACATCCTCTTCGCTCAACCGGATGATGCCGATGCCATCTATATTATCCAATATACGCATGGTATGTTTTAATCCCGAATGCTGATTTTTAGGTAAATCAATCTGGGATAAATCACCTGTAATAATGCACTTTGCAGATGGACCAATTCTCGTTAAAAACATTTTTAATTGTAATTGTGTAGCATTCTGAGCTTCATCCAAAATCATAAAAGCATTGTCAAGCGTCCTGCCCCGCATATAAGCCAAAGGCGCCACCTCAATAACACGGTTTTGCATGAAATAAGCCAGCTTGTCGGGTGGTATCATATCATCGAGTGCATCATAAAGAGGTCGCAGATAAGGATCAATTTTTTCTTTCAAATCTCCGGGCAAAAAACCAAGGCTTTCACCGGCTTCAACTGCCGGACGAGTCAGGATGATTTTCTTCACCCATTTGTTTTTCAGAGCACGCACTGCAAGTGCAACAGCCGTGTAGGTTTTACCGGTTCCGGCAGGGCCAATGGCAAATAAAATATCGTTCCCTTCGGAAAGATCCACCATCTTTTGTTGATTGGCTGTTCTTGCTTTTACCAGCAATCCATTGTTGCCATGCACCAGTACATTGTCTTTAAAACTTGGAAATTCGGTTTCATACGGATTACGCCCGGCTAAAATTTCTTCCATATGTTGCTCTGATATTTTACCATAGCGTTCCATATAATCTACCAGCTGGTTTATCTTTTCATTAAATGCCTCCAGTTCTTCTGCATTGCCTGCTACCATGAGTTTATTTCCTCGGGCATTGATATTCAACCTGCTGAATTCTCTTTTGAGAATTTTTAGTTTGTTGTTGTTAAATCCGAAAAATTCTACCGGATCTACAGTTTCCAATTTAATTATCAGTTCACTCAATTATTTCTTATTTTTACTGCCAAAATACTATTTTTAAAACTATGGCGCTGATTACGTTATTAACAGACTTTGGAGAACGGGATTATGATGTTGGCATTTTTAAAGGTTATTTGTATTCTGCCAGCCCCTCATCCAAGGTAATTGATATCAGCCACACCATTCCTCCTTATGATATTGTAACCGGCGGTTTTTTTCTTAAAAATATTTTTCGTCAGTTTCCGCAAGGCACTATTCATATTGCTCGAGTTTACGAGCAAGGCTTAAACAGCCAGCGTATTTTAGCGGCCAAATTTCAAAATCATTTTTTTATTGCTCCGGATAACGGCATACTTACTTTAGTATTTGACGATAAACCTGATTTGATGGTGGAGGTAGATATAAAACAGGCTAAACTCAATACGATAGACGAATATTATTGCAGAGTGGTAAAAGAAATTACATTCAATAATAATATTGGATCGATTGGCGTGGCTACTCAAAAATATTTAGAGCGCAAAGCCATGATTCCTGTTATTCAAGCCGACCGTATAGTAGGTACAGTTGCTTATATTGATAATTTTGGAAATGCCATTACCAATATCCATAAAGAAGAAGTGGATAGGATAGCTAAAGGAAAAAAATTCAGCATCAACTACAAGAAAAATGATTTTTTAGATACGATAGTTCAGAACTATAGCGATGTACCTTTGTCATATAGTTTAGCTCGTTTTAATAATTTGGGATTTCTGGAGCTCTGCATCAATTGTGGTCATGCCGGAGATTTGCTGGGATTAATGAAAGGCGATTCCATACAAATAATATTTGAAGCATGATAGTCCGTATAGTCAAACTTACATTCAGAGAGGATAGTGTCGCTACATTTGAAGCCTATTTTCCAACAGTAAGCACTACAATAAGAAATCAACAAGGCTGTAATTTATTACAAGCCTGGCATGACATCAATAATCCCCAAATCTTTTTTACATACAGTTTATGGGATAGCGAGGCAGACTTAAATGCCTATCGGGCATCCGAATTTTTTGGTATTTTCTGGAAAACGGTAAAACCTTGGTTTGGTGAAAAAGCGGAAGCCTGGAGCTTTGAAAAAATCATTGACCTGAAATAACAAAAGTGTTTCATCTTGCAAACAGATAAAGCGAAGTAGCTTTATACTTACTACTTATACCTTACACCTAAGCCCTTACTCCTTATTCTTACTTCTTTGCTTCACCCCCCAGTCAAATGTGAAAGCGCATAATAATTCGCCATTCTTATCATAGCCATTTACTTCTGTTGAGAATGTCATTGCTTTTTTGCTTTCAATTGCACCTTCTACGGCAGATTTTATTTTTTGTCCGTCATGGCAAACAAAGGTAGTAATACCCTTGGCTTGCTTGATAAATTGTGCAGAACAACCCGTTACAAAAGTAGATACAGTGGGTTCCACACCTCTGCAAAACATAACCAATAATGCACCGCTTGCCATCTCAGCAGCCATACCCAACACCGCCCAATAGGTTGACCCGAACGGATTTTTATTTAAAAATTTATAAGGCACCTTCACTTTGCATTCATCTTCATTCAGTACGGAAATTTGCATGCCACTCAATCCTGCGAAAGGTAGCTGTACAGCCATTGCCCCTTTAAACAACAAGGCATTAGTCATAATGGATTGAAATTTCTTTTGTTCTTGCAGATTAAGCATAAATAAAAATTTTACTAAAAATACAAAATGATTACTGACTGCATGATAATAAAATGTGATGATTGAATATGAATAAGTACATTTGTGGATGAAATCTACACTCGAATACTTATTTAATGGAAATGAACTGTCAGAACGAGAAGCGGTAGCTATCTTGACTGACATTGTTAATCAAAAATATAATGCTGTGCAGGTGGCAGCATTCTTAACCATATACAATACAAGGCTTCCGTCTACAGTTGAACTTAAAGGTTTTAGAAAGGCAATAATGAATCTTTCAGAAAAAG
>DAOQII010000193.1:0-4901 GCA_035339455.1 Chitinophagales bacterium | reverse complement strand
CAATTTTGTTTTCCATAATAAAATACAGTCTTCAACACTGCCCTGCAAAAATACGGGAATTATTCCAAGTAGCAGGCTTTTTTCATTAGCTGTAACAGAAATTAAGACTCAGCTCATCGCTAAAATTGTGACCATTCGATTAAAGTTGTACTATAAAAAAACAGGATTTTTATTTTAGTAATATACTGAAAAATAAACTATGGAATAAATTTATAACCAATGCCTCGTATCGTTTCGATATGGTTTTTTCCCAGTTTCTTTCTGATTTTTTTGATGTGTGTATCAATATTTCTGTCGCCCACAATAATATCATCACCCCATACTTTGAGCAGAATATTATTGCGTTTAAAAACCTTGCCTGGTTTGGAAGTCAATAAGGCGATTAACTGGAACTCTTTTTTTGAAACTTTCAGGGGATCACCTTTTTTGGTAATGACCATTTGTTCTTCATCAATCACGATATTGCCAAAAGTGCGGATGTTTTTTTCAATACTGTCTTTGTCAAAAAATCGTTTGAAAATTAGTTTTAACCGGGCTTCAATCAGTTTCGATTTATGGCTTTTGGCGATAAATTCTTCAGCTCCAGACTGAAAAGCAGCAATTTGGGTATAGTCATCAGCCTTGTCTGCATAAAAAACAACAGGAATACCTTTTAATTCATCATTGCTTTTCAGCTCGCTGCATAATTCAATTCCGTCTAAATCACCCAATTCCACATCGGTGATGATACATGCAGGTTTATCTGCTTTTAGTAATTTTATGGCATCTTTATGCTGTTTAAGTTCATAAAGTTTATAATGTTCTTTAGAAATAATTTTGTTTAATGTTTCTAAAGACTGCTTGTCATTTGTCAATACTGCAATTTTCATAATTCAGGTTTATATCAGAAAAACTGATGTTACAATAAATGTATTTTTATAAAGTTACACATTCTGAAGCTAAAGAAATGAGGATTCATTTTAAATACATCTAATCTTCACTAAAAATACAAAATACAAATACCCGTTTTTGGAACAATTCTTGCTGTTAATTAAATAAAAAAATACATAAAGGAGTAAATCCAATGAAAAATGTAGTAAATTTAAGTATGAAAAATTTTAACAAATATTTCTTGTTGTTGTCTTTGGTCATCTTTTCTTTAAATGCCTGTAAAGCAAACGAAGGACAGAAAAACACAACAAGTACAACTGCACAATCTATTTATGACTTCACGCTGAATGATATAGACGGCAAACCCGTAAGCCTTTCCGCTTATAAAGGCAAAGTAGTGGTCATCGTAAATACAGCAAGCCAATGTGGTTTAGTGGGGCAATTGGGTGAAATTCAGAAGTTTTATGAAAAATACAAAGATAAAGGCGTTGTAGTGCTGGGATTTCCTGCCAATAATTTTTTAGGACAAGAGCCATTAAGTAATGCAGACATTAAATCATTTTGTTCTAAAAACTATGGCGTAACATTTCCTATGTTTGAAAAAATATCTGTAAAAGGGGATGACATGCATCCGCTTTATAAATATCTGACTGAAAAAGCTGAAAATGGCATTACTGATGCGCCTGTAAAATGGAATTATCAAAAATTTATCATTGATAAAAATGGTCATGTGGTTTGTGCAATTTCACCCAGAACTACTGTAAATGATCAAGAGTTCATACAAAACATTGATGATTTATTGAAATAAATTCCATGTTTGAGCTGTGCTTTTAGAAAACCAAATTATTTACCGGAATCGCAGATTACTCAAGGGATATCGTTTTACGTCCATTTTCCCCTATGACGAGTATTTTCATGAATTTAAAATTAATCAGGACAAGTTTCTGATTAATGCTTTACACTTAAAAGCAGAACAACCCAAAGGCCTGATCTTTTTTATGCACGGGTCATTCAAGCATTTGCAATTTCACATACCTTTATGCAAAGAATTTCTGCTTAATGATTTTGATGTGTGTTTGTTTGATTACCCGAAATATGGCAAAAGCAGAGGCAAATTGCACGAACACTTGTTATATAAAATTGCAGATAAAATACTTTACTTGACACTGAAAAACGAACGGGCGGAGGAAATTAAGTATAAGCGATTAATTTTATGTGGTCGATCTTTGGGTACGGCAATTGCAGCACATACTGCCTTACACACGCAAGCAGAGAGATTATTGCTGATGACTCCGTATTTTAATATGAAAGAGTTAATACAATTGCATTTAAAAAGAAATGACCTGCCCAGACTGACACAAGTTTTTCCAAACAATCAGTATTTGCCTAAAGTACAAATGCCGGTGACTATTTTGCACGGCGATAAGGACAAATTAATTCCCTTAGCCTTTGCTCAGCGTTTAACGCCACTCTTAAAAACTAATGATGAATTCGTAATTATTAAAGATGCCAACCATTTTAATCTGCATCAACAAGACCAATATAAAAAACACATAAAAAAGTTGTTAAGTTAACTGGTTGGTTTTGTGTGGCTTATGAATTTGTACTATTTTTTTTTCATTTTTTTTATGGAAATTGTATGCAATCGTACTCTATATAGTCGAAACAAATTTTTAAACAAAAAAATGAAATGTTATGTCAGCAATTAGAAACCAAGTACAGCTTATTGGAAACTTAGGAAAAAAACCGGAAATCAAATCTTATGGGGACGACAAAAAGTTTGCCGTATTCAGTTTAGCCACTTCAGACTATTATGTAGATCAGAAAGGAGAAAAACAACAACAAACACAATGGCACAATATTGTAGTTTGGCAAAAAAATCTGGTAACAGTAGCTGAAAAATACCTTGATAAAGGCATGGAAATCGTTTTATCAGGCAAGCTGCAATACCGCGAGTATAACGATAAAGACGGAATTAAAAGAACGGTAACAGAAATTAGTGCAGACGAAATATTGATGTTGACCAAGAAGAACTGATTTAGATAAAAATCAAACTTCCAATTTTAAAAGCCGTTCATTTGAGCGGCTTTTTTTATATTTTCATTAATGTGGACAAGCCAAGATGGAGGATAAGTTATTTTTGTCATTTTTTATTATTTTTGAAAGGTGATAAATATAGCATTGATTGGTTATGGTTATTGGGGACCAAACTTACTTAGGAATTTCTCTTCCAATCCCAATTGTACAGTAAAGGTTGTGGCAGATTTTAAGTCTGAACGTTTGGACTTGGCTAAAAAGTTTTTGCCCGGCATCACTACAACACAACAAATTGATGAGGTTTTTTCCGATTCTTCTATTGATGCGGTGGTAATTGCAACACCTGTTTTTACACATTTTGGCTTGGCAAAGAAAGCCCTGGATAACGATAAGCATGTATTGATAGAAAAACCAATGACTTCTACAGTCGAAGAGGCTTCAGCGTTGATAGAACTTGCAAATAAAAGAAATAAACTTTTAATGGTTGATCACACTTTTTTGTACACCGGAGCAGTACAAAAAATGAAGTCTATGATAGCATCTGATGAGATTGGTAAAGTAAAGTATTTTGATTCTACACGTATTAATTTAGGGCTGTTTCAGCCGGATGTAAATGTATTATGGGATTTAGCACCGCATGATATTTCTATCCTAACCTATTTAATAAACGACAAACCGCTTAGTGTACAAGCAACAGGCATTTCACATACACATAACGACATTGAAAATATAGCCTACCTAACCGTAAATTATGCATCTGATTTTATTGCACATTTTAACTGTTCCTGGACATCACCTGTAAAAATCAGGATGATGCTGATAGGTGGCGATAAAAAAATGCTGGTATTTAATGATTTAGAACCTACTGAAAAAATTAAAGTGTACGATACGGGCTATAGCCATAAAACGGACGAAGAGAAACAAAGAATCTTAGTTGACTATAGAGCAGGGGATATTTTTATTCCTAAAATTGAAACCAAAGAAGCACTTTCAGGAATGGCAGCAGATTTTATAAATTGTATTATCAACGGAAAAACACCGATAGCCTCTGCAGCATCAGGGTTAGAGGTTATAAAAATATTAGAAGCATCTCAGGCATCAATTAAAAATAAGGGAAAAGAAATAATCATTTAAAATGGAACTTATTTCAGAAAATTCACCCAAAAGGTCGTTAAACGAAGTAGCTGTGGGCAGCAATGTCAAGATATTTGATTTTGTCAATGCCTATAAATGTACGATAGATGATAATTCTAAAGTAGGCGCATTTGTAGAAATCCAAAAAGGTGCTACGATTGGAAAAAACTGTAAAATATCTTCACATACTTTTATATGTGAAGGTGTGCATATTGCAGATAACTGCTTTATTGGGCATGGTGTAATGTTTACGAATGATTTGTTTCCACGAGCAACTAATCCAGATGGTTCAGCACAAACGGATGCAGATTGGGAGCTTATTGAGACTTATGTACAAAAAGGTGCGTCTGTCGGGAGTAATGCAACTATTTTGTGTGGCATTACTATCGGCGAAAATGCATTGGTAGGCGCAGGAGCTGTGGTAACCAAAGATGTTCCGGCAAATACGGTAGTAGCTGGAAATCCGGCTAAAGTTATCAAACAGATATAAGTCGAGCTCTCGATTTTTTTTCTTATTTTTACTCATTGATTTATGGAAAAGATACCTTGTTTAGATTTAAAAAAGCAAAATCAGCAAGTTAAAGCTGAAATATTTGAGTTGTTTGATAAAGTATTTGAGAATACTGCTTTTTCGGGAGGTTCTTTCGTTGAGGAGTTTGAGCAACAGTTTGCATCATATTGCCAGACGAATTATGCCATTGGTGTTAGTAATGGAACTACCGCATTGCATCTGGCAATGCTTGCATTGGGCATCGGACAAGGAGACGAAGTCATCATTCCTGCAAATACATTTATAGCCACAGTCTGGGGCGTTTCTCATGCCGGAGCAACTCCGGTTTTTGTAGATTGTACAGCTGATA
>DAOQII010000192.1:0-4956 GCA_035339455.1 Chitinophagales bacterium | reverse complement strand
TGCACTTATTTTCCGATTTGTTTTTCGGCAATGGCTAAATTTCGCAAAGCATCCGGATTGTCGGGCTGAAGCGAAAGTACTTTTTTATACTGTAAAATAGCCTTGTCAAATTGTTGTGTAACGGCATAACAATTACCCATATTGTTATAAGCCTGCAATTGTGTGCTGTCTAAAGAAACTGACTTTTCGTAATAAGTAATAGCTCGGGTAAAATCATTTCCGCGGGCATACCAGTTGCCCAGATTGTACCAGGCTGAGCTTACTGTGCTGTCTAATTTTAGTGCATGTTGCAAGTCGCTCATTGATTCTTCCCTTCTGTTTAAATCCAATAAAACCATACCTCGGCTGTTCCACAAAACGGCATTATCCGGCATTGTTTTCAATGCAGTATCACATACAGTTAATGCTTCCTGAAATTGTTGTGTTTTGTAATAAGCATCAATCCCCATAATATGAAATTTGTCCCAGTCGATATCATTATTATAATGTTTTTTGCCTTCTTCAAAGACTTGTATCACTTGCGGATAATCCTTTAACTGCGTATAACCAAAAGCAAGGAGCGTCCACATCTTGAAATTGTCGGACAAGATGGCTAAGCTTCGTTTGGCATAGTCCATCATTTCCAAACAAAGAGCTTGTTTTTCGGGTGCATAGTCGGGCAAATCTTTTATGCGCACATTATATAATTCATTGGCATAAGCACCAATGGTTCTGTAGCTTTTGGGATTATTATCTTTGTCTTTGGTAAATAAAGTAAAATTATCTTTCCAGTCTAAATTACGTGTAAATGTTTTTATGGAAAACAGCACTAGAATGATTGCAAGTATTACAGCGGCTATTTTTTTCTGCGAAAAAAAGTAAGCAAAGTTGGGAAGCTGTACCGTTGAGAAATGAAAAAGTTTTTCCAATAAAAAGATAAAAACAATACAGCAACCTAAAGAAGGTAAATACATAAAACGGTCGGCTGTAGTGGCTTCAATCAAGATGACTAAATTGCTTACTAATGAAATGGTGAGGATGAAAAATAGGAAACCGAAACCGATGCTGTCTCTTTTTTTAATGGTGTAAATGGCATAAGCTCCCATAGCAATCAATATTGTAAAACTTAATAAAAAACGCCAGTCGCCGGGTGTTGCAAAAGGGATGGTATTATAAGAATAATCGAATGCAAGTGGATGAGGCAGGATAAATTTCCACAGATAAAAACCGAGGTATACGATGGCAGTAGCAAAGCGGTATAGTTTATTATCGGTAGCCACAATTGAGTTGTTATATAAATCAATGGATTTGAAATTAACCAGATTGCCAAGTGCCATTTTTCGCATCAGGAAATAAAGAACAACCAAGGCAACGAGTGTTGCCATCGTGTAGAGATATGTTTTTTTTGAAGTATTTGGACTGAAAAAATAAATACTTAGAGGAATGACGGCAAATAGTGTAAGCGAGCTTTCTTTTGACAATACAGACAACAAAAAAAACAGACCGCCTAAGCTTATTTTTTTGATTGAATTTGTAATCGCATAATCGTGAAAAGCGTATAAAGATAAAAATGCAAAGAGTGCACCTAATAGTTCATCGCGGCTCTTGATATTGGCAATTACTTCTGTATGCAAGGGATGTACAATATAGAGCATCGAGATAAGAAACGGGATAAAGATAGTGTAGGTTGAAAACCATTTTCTGAGTAAACGAAATAACACAAGTGCCGTTAACACGTATAACAGTATATTTACAAGATGCCCGATGAATGGTTTGTCAGGAGCGATTTGCCACTCTACGGCAAAAAACACTAATGATAAAGGGCGATATAAACCTTCTTCTCTCTGCCATGCACCGGCACGGTATGCCGTAGTCATAATTTCGGGAATAGCAGAGATGCCTTTGGTTACGATTTTATTTTTGCCTAAAGCCATGTCATCATCCAGTACATATTTATGGTTGATGGTGTTGATGTATAATAAAAAACTGAACGCAGCCAGAAGTATATAAAACCATTTTTCGGCTAATGGTTTCCATTCTTTTTTTTGCAATTGAACAGTTTCTGATTTTTTTACAACCGGAGGATTAATATGCGCTTTTTTTTTGCCCATTCTAAGAAAATAAGATTAGGTAAAGGTATTTAAATATCAGCAGTTTTATTGATACTTATTTTTTAAACTCGTACCCGATATCACAGCGAAAATACTTGCCGTCAAATTGTATTTTTTCAGCAATGCCGTTTGCCGAAGTCAGTGCTTCTTGCAAGTCAGCTGCTAATGCAGTAACAGCAAGAACTCGTCCGCCATTTGTCAGCAATTTCCCGTCATCCAATTTTGTTCCACAGTGAAAGATAATAGCATTTTCATCAGCTGCTTCAATTCCGGAAATCTCTTTTCCTTTTACAAAATCTTCGGGATAGCCGCCACTGGCCAAAATAATAGTTACAGC
This sequence comes from Chitinophagales bacterium, assembly GCA_035339455.1. Classification (GTDB taxonomy): domain Bacteria; phylum Bacteroidota; class Bacteroidia; order Chitinophagales; family JADIYW01; genus JADJSS01. Next base: position 2,529 of record DAOQII010000192.1, on the reverse strand, counting down.
CGAACGACTGTCAATTTCAATCTCAGCCGTTGACAGTTGATGGTTGACAGTTGACTGAAAAAGCTCGACCAAATCTGATTTTATTCTGGGAAAAACGGCTTCTGTTTCCGGATCTCCCATACGGCAGTTGTATTCCACTACTTTTATTTCTCTGGTTTTCAGCCACATCAATCCAACATAAATGAACCCGAAATAGTCTATGTTTTCAGCAGCCAAACCCTGAATAGTAGGTTGTATGATTTCTTTTTCCACGTATTGCATCATTTCATTAGTTACAAATGGAACAGGAGAGACGGCACCCATGCCACCCGTATTCAGCCCGGTGTCGCCCTCGCCGATGCGCTTGTAATCTTTGGCTGATGGCAGTATTTTATATTCTTTTCCATTCGTCAGTACAAATACAGAAAACTCAATACCATCCATAAATTCTTCGATAACTACTTTGTTTCCGGCATCGCCAAATTTGCCTCCCAGCATAGCCTCAAATTCTTGTTGCGCTTCCGCGTGAGTATTGCAAATCAGTACACCTTTCCCGGCTGCTAATCCATCAGCTTTTAAAACAATGGGTGTCTGCTGTTGTTGAATATAATGCACTCCTTCTTCGAAATTATCAGTGGTAAACTCTTTATATTTTGCTGTGGGGATTTGATGGCGTTGCATAAATGCTTTTGAATAAGCTTTGCTTCCTTCCAAAAGTGCACCCATTTTAGAAGGACCAAATACCGGAATCGAACGAAGTTGAGTATCATTTTTGAAATAGTCATAAATGCCTTCCACCAATGGAGCTTCTGGACCAACGATTACAAACTCAATTTGATTAGTCAAAACAAATTCTTTTATTGCCGGGAAGTCCGTAGCAGATATCGGAACGCAAGTACCCAGTGCTGATATGCCGGGGTTACCCGGAGCGATAAATAAGCGAGAGCAAAGAGGACTTTGAACTAATTTATAAGCAAAAGCATGTTCTCTGCCGCCACTGCCTAAAAGAAGAATACGCATAGTTGATTTTTTTGCAAAAGTAATTCAAGAAAAACAATTAGTCGAAAAATTTCTTATCCTTTAAGATTAGAAGCTGAAATCATATTCAGGCTTTTATTATCAAGGGCTAATAAAATTAATTCATCTTCATTTTGCGTTTTATATGCACACTCTGTTTTACATTGGGGGTTTATAAGATATTGAGATGAGAAACCGGTTGCATCTCTTATATACTGTGAAAATTTAATGGGGATTAATTTCTTTAAATCATCCGGCAAATTATTAATAATTGACTTCTGCACAATAGCTTCGTCAATATTAGATAAATCATTTAATTTATTTGTTTCACATAAATCAACTAATTCAAGAGCGAGCCGTTCTTGTATAGCCGCAGGTAAGTAAGATAATAAGCTATCAGTAATCACTTCTCTCATGTTTGCAATCCTTTTTTCACGCAATTTGAGCTTAATTAAATCATCGTCAATGATAACTTGTTTAACTTCGTTTAAAAAATTTGTTTTAATTCCTATAAGTTGTATTCTGAATTTTCTTAATAACATCAATAACTCATCATAATTTTTATCAAGAGTAACAGGATAATCTTTGCAGTGTATCATATAAAAATCATTCCCTTCTCCATAATCAATTAAAGATTTTATTGGATTATATATTCCTTCACAATGAATACTTTGTATCATCAGGCTGTTAATTAAATCTCCAGAGCATATTACTACATTTACGTCCGCAGCTTTTAGTTTATTGATATAAACAGGATTTGTAATTTCTGCCATCATATATATATTTGACAGATGATTTCCTTTAAGTTCCTTACAATAGGTTGAAATTGCATAGGCAATTAGCAATACATTTTCGTCATGTATTTTTTCATATCCTTGATTAACTATTATTACTGAGTGTGCATCTTGAATACGTATGCCTTTAAGCATTTCAATATCAGTAGGATCACCATTTACATATCTTACAATATCTCTTTCTATTAAAACCCTAATGTTTTCACTTAGATTATCTATACATTTTAGCTGTTCATTCAGCAGAACTATTTTTCGATTTTCAAATCCAGATGCTGAATTCTGATTGTATAATTTTTCAATCAAATCAGCTGTCTTCATGTTCCATCCACAAATTACATCATGGTCTTTATCTAATATTTTAATTTCACCCATACTTATTTTCTTTAATCTATTGTTTGTTAAATATTGCCAAGCAAAAGTAATTATCAGTGTCGCAGGTGCTAAGAAGAACGACAAGGTTGTCATAATTTTTGCTCCGGTACTTATTGGAAAAATTTCGTCTTCATAGCCCGTAAAAATAAAGACAATTAACCATTTTAATGTGTCAAATTTAGTAAGATTCATTATACTTCCTTTAACACCATATTTTAAATAATTTATTTTTTCAAATAGATGTATAAAGTAAACAAATACGACAGTTAATATAATATAAAATAAAAGTATTATTAGTATATGTCCATATTTGTTTTTAAACCGTAATTTTTTTAACTGCCTTGAGGGGAAAAACACATATATGCAA
>DAOQII010000191.1:3896-4979 GCA_035339455.1 Chitinophagales bacterium | reverse complement strand
GGGATAAAATAGTTGATTTCTCATTTCTTCCTCCACTTTAACAAGGTGGAGGAATTATAAGGAGGTAGTTCTATATAAAAAATTAACTATTTTTATCCCGAACTCAGGTTATTAATCGATTTTTTCGGCGTCTGATAAACCAAAAAACAATGGCACCGATAATCAGTAAAATTGGCCATAGCCGAATCAAGACTAATATAAAGTTTAGTATGCCTTTCCATCCGTCTGAAAAACTTTCAAAAATATCTCTTCCAAAACCGTGAGATACTTTTGAAGTCTGATAAAAGTTTAAGTGCAGTGTCGATAAATTTATCCTGTCATTCAGATAACGCATTCTGCCTTCAGCACTTTCAATTTCATTGCGCACATTATTCAGGTATTCTTCGGTTTTTAAAATATCATCTACTTTGTTGGCTTTGTTCAATATGGCAAAATAGCGCTGCTCCAGTTCCTTCTTTGTTTTTATCCTGGCATAAACATCAATATATTCTTCCGTAACATCCTGCGCCGTAATATTTTTAGTGTCAAAATCGCTGACTTCGTTTTCCAAAGCATTAATAAATTGGTCAAACTGCTCAGCCGGCAATCGTACTTCCATGGAGTAATCTGTGCGATAATCATTAGAACTTGAAGATTCATTTGCAATATATGCCTGATGTTGTGATGCCAATTTTTTTAGCCATGCATTCGTCGATTTCAGATTTCCGGTTTCCCAGGTAATCGTGCCATCTTTGATAATTTTTTTTCCAATACTGTCTGATATACTTTTATCCACAGTAGGAGCCGCCGGAGGTATAGGAGGTGGGGGGGCGGCTAAGTCAGTTGCTACGGAAGCATCAGTTTCAGTAGTTGCATAATCTACTTTTGCCACACTGCCTACAGACACGGCAGCAGGTTCAGCAGATTCTACAGCAACTCCTTCACGCTTACTTCTACATTGCGTAAGCAATAAAATACTTAGCATCCACAAAAACGGGATGGTCTTAACATTCATTAATGATTTCATGACTGGTTGGTTTAATTGCAATAAAGTTGCACAAAGTTTTGGAATTTGTAAAGTCGTGTATTGTTAATGTTTGTTAT
>DAOQII010000191.1:0-3796 GCA_035339455.1 Chitinophagales bacterium | reverse complement strand
AAAGTTGCACAAAGTTTTGGAATTTGTAAAGTCGTGTATTGTTAATGTTTGTTATTCTACAGCTCCTTAAATAAAATCGGATGGTAATTGACGTATTTACGCCTGAAATGATGATAACTATCATGAATTTATTTCTCTTACAACAATTCGATAATTTGTATAAAAAGTGCATCCTCCGTAATTTTGCAGTCTAAAATTTCAACCCACACAGATATGAAATTAGAAATTGAAAATGTCGAATTGCAGGAACTTCATTTTGATGATTATCACGATTTAAAAGAAATCATGATAGAGGCTTATCCTGTTTTGGATGAAGCTTACTGGAAAAAACATCAAATCAAAACGCTGATAGATAAATTTCCCGAAGGGCAAGTCGTAGTAAAAGTAAACGGGCAGTTAGCAGGATGTGCGCTGTCAATTATTGTAGATTATGCAAAATATGGCGACAAGCATACGTATAAAGAAATCACTGGAAATTACACGTTCAATACCCATGATGATGATGGAGATATTTTATACGGCATTGATTTGTTTGTCAAAAAAGAATTTCGCGGATTGCGCCTCGGAAGGAGGCTGTATGATTACCGAAAAGAATTGTGTGAGCAACATAATCTGAAAGGTATTGTTTTTGGTGGCAGAATTCCGAATTATCATACACATGCAAAAAAACTTTCGCCCAAAGAATATATCGAACATGTAAAACGAAAAGAAATTGATGATCCTGTTTTGAATTTCCAGGTGTCCAATGATTTCCATCCGTCCAAGATATTAAAAGGCTATTTAGAAGGCGATTCTGCATCGAATGAATACGCCGTACTTTTGAAATGGGATAATATTTATTATGAAAAGCCGACAGAAAAAATTATCCAAAACAAAACATCTGTCAGAGTAGGCTTAGTGCAATGGCAAATGCGGCCTTATAAAGACTTGGATGAATTGATGCAACATGCCGAATATTTCCTGGATGCTGTTTCGGGTTATCGTTCAGATTTTGCTTTGTTTCCCGAGTTTTTCAATGCACCGCTGATGGCTGAATATAACCACTTATCAGAGCCGGAAGCCATACGGAAACTTGCCTTATACACGGATGAAATCGTAGATCGCTTTTCTGCACTTTCAGTCAGTTACAATATCAATATCATCACGGGAAGTATGCCGGAAATTAAAGACGGATTATTGTATAATGTTGGCTATTTATGCCAACGCGATGGCTCTGTAGATCGATATGTAAAACTGCATGTAACGCCTGATGAAGCAAAAGTATGGGGTATGCAAGGTGGTAATGAACTGAAAATATTTGATACCGACTGCGGCAAAATTGGCGTATTGATTTGTTATGATTCCGAATTTCCTGAGTTGAGCAGAATGCTTGCCGATGAAGGTATGGACATCTTGTTTGTCCCATTCCTTACGGATACGCAAAACGGTTTTTCGAGGGTAAAAATATGTGCGCATGCCAGGGCTGTAGAAAACGAATGCTACGTGGTAACTGCTGGCTCGGTGGGCAATTTGCCAAATGTACACAATATGGATATTCAATATGCGCAATCTATGGTGTTTACCCCTTGCGATTTTGCCTTTCCTACAAATGGCATTAAGGCGGAAGCCACCCCGAATACGGAAATGATTTTAATTGCTGATTTGGAAATAGACTTGCTTAGAGAATTGCATAAATTCGGCAGTGTGCGCAATTTGAAAGACCGCAGAAAAGATTTGTTCAATATTAAAAAAACATCGAATTTAATTACGAATTAAGCACCTGAGCGGTTTGATTTATAATTTTCACCACATAGATGCATAGTTTTTTTTAGTTTATCAGCTGAACTACTCCACAGTATGCAAAAGAAATAAATGGCTAAAATGGAATAGTTTCTATAATTGCAAATATATTTTATTATATTTTAAAAAATAACCTTTAGTAAAGTGAAGTTGTGCACCTGTCGGACTTGGGAGGAATGGCTACCCGCGTTATAAGCAGAGCCATTTTTACAGGTCTTACTTTGCTTTTGCAATTTCTTCCAGTTCGTCATTAGATAATCTGTAATCAATATTTTCTATCGCTGAATAAATGTGAAAAGTGTCAAAGTCATATTCATCATCGTATTTCACTCCGGAAAGATTCTCTAATTGTCCTGTTGGTATAATTTTCAAATAGGAGTTTAATTTATCCACTATTTTATCAGTTGACCTAGAAATGAAAAATTCAAAAAATTCTCCATCGTTGAAATCTCCCTTAAAAACAACTATTTTAAAAAATCCGCTTCTGTTATTGTCTAAATATCCACCATAAAAACCTAAGTCAATACACCAGTCATTATAAGTAACATTAAGTATATCTTCATCAAAGTGATAAAAGACTTGGTCAATAGGATAACTATTATCTGGCTCAAGGTCGACAAAGTCATTTTTTACTACTTTCCATTGCTCTGGAATTATAAGCTTTTTAAGCTGAAAAACTGGGACACCTTTTATTTCCATTTTGTTCTATTGTTCATGCTGGCTTTGCTTATAACGGTTGAAAATTGGCGATGGTTGTGCATGTTTAGCACCAACCAACACTTATTTACAAATTAAATTTATTACTCAAAACTTTAATTACCAAATCAACCACAACTATTGCCAATTTTTTTTGCTAGGGTTCGTTCTTTTGTATTTTCTATGTCCATTTGCAAACATTAATATTTCAAAAAATATTCTATTATAGTTATCTGAATATACCTCTTTAATGGTTTCATTCTTGTAACAGAAATCACAGTTATTTTTATAACAGTATATATCAATAGTATCTAATAGATTGTATATTTCACCAAATATTATGTTGCTATCTTTGTCATATAAAATTTCAGAATCGTATTTTTTAACATTAAATGAACCATCAGGATATACCTCTGTGATATCGAACATATAACCTTCACATGGAAATTCATGATGAGAATAATATATCCAACCTGGTAATTTAATATTGTTTATATAATTTCCTTCTGCAGTCGTATATACCTGATATTTTCCATCTATTATTATTCCTGCGTTACTTCTAATATACATTTTATTTAAACTATCATATGGGAATACTCTTTTTTCTTTCCAATAACCATATTTATTGCCTAATTTATCAAAACAGTTTATTTTACCTGTACAAAATTGAGAATAAAGAAAGTTCACATTAAGTACTAGAATAAATGGTGTAATTAGTTTCAGCATAAAATGTCTGCTTCTACCCAAATATACACTATTTTTATTCGTCCAAACAACTTTTTACTTTTTTTTATTCGTTTTTATTAAAAACATTTATAATATTGATATTAACAATAAGATTAGAAAATTCGCATAGCATTTTTGTATAATCTCATTTTTTTGGTTTTTGAATTTTATTTATCCAACACCTGCAAAACAATTTTTAAACTGAAATGCTTATCCCAAACTCAGGTAGAAAGTACAGCTTAAACAAATGGAATTAAAAGATACTTACATTAGGTAAAGCAACTAACGATGATTTAAATTGAGATAAAATTGAAAATGCAGAAATCGCCAAAAGCAATACTATGTTTTGCTTGACTTTCTAAACTAACATGCACCAAACAACTACTTGAGATTAAAAATGCTATGCTTCTATGTGGTTTAAACAGCTCAACATATTAATAGATACTTTCGTTAGGTGAGAACACCTAACGATAATATAAATTCAAATATAATACAAATATTGTTTTTTTACCAAATCTACCAAAACTGTAACTAATTTTCTTGTTATGTGTAGTTTTTAATCATTTAAACGATGTTCAATATCCATGCTCATATG
>DAOQII010000190.1:0-4986 GCA_035339455.1 Chitinophagales bacterium | reverse complement strand
TTGAAATGACTGTCATATTTTGGATAGAAAAGAACTGGTCGAGGCAGCGTGCCGTTACCATAGGCGTACTGATGCATGTTATCGCCTACCTTACAGCGGTAGTATTTCATTTAGATTTTTTCGGAGCATGGGTGATGATGAGCTTTATTACGCTGGCAGAAATGTTCAGTTTTTCGGTGTTGTTTAATTACTGGGTGAGTCGCACTACCGATTCTACACGAGGGCAATATGCGGGTATCTGGACAATGACCTGGGCTTTTTCCAGCAGTTTAGGCCCCTTTGGAGGTTCGTGGATAGCCGAACAATATGGCTTTACCGTTTTATGGAGTATTGTTGCTGGGATAAGCTTAACAGCTGCATTTTTATATAACCGGTTAATTACCGATTAAGTTGTAATAGTTACTGAAAGGCATTCCTTACTACTTCTATAAGAAAGTTGAAATAAATTTAGCAATATGTATTAAACATTGACTATTTGTCTAATGCCTGTGTCAAAAATTTCATGGCTTTTTCTGCATTTTTAAGCGATTTGATTTTGACAGAAAGCACTGTACTCACACCCAGATTGCTTGTTTTTATTATACCTGCGTCTTTTAGTGCTTTGAGATGTTGCGAAATTGTAGACTGTGCCAGATTCATTTTTTTCACCAAATGACTTACCGTGCAATTTTGTTTTGCCACGATGATGCGCAAGATTTGAATACGTGCAGGATGCGCAATTGCCTTACATACTTCAGCAAGTTGTATATCTTCTTCGTAGTAGTCAGATTCATGATAAAGCATAATACTGATTTTATTTATCGTAAATATACGATAAAGCATGAAAAAAAAATATACTAACCTTTTTGTGCAGTATCATCTAATTTTTTTTACCACATAGATATATAAGCTTTTTTATTTTAAAAAAGTTTAGCATACAAAAATTGAGGTAATAATAGAAAATACAGGAATCGCCAATGGTGATACTATGTTTTTGCTTGGCTATCTTTACTGATTTGCACCAGACAATTATTTATGTTTAAATATGCTATGTTTTTATGTGGTTTAAACTGCACAATGTGTTACTCTAAATGAGTATTTATCTTATAGGAAACCACAAATTTGATTCTCTTTTAAACAGACAAAAGTACTTACGGAAATTTTCAGTTGACCTAAAAAGTATTATTATTCAAAATGGATAGCATCTGGAATTTTCTTTTTTTCCAAGGCTAGTTCAATCACTTCATCCATATCTTCTACATAAGTAAACTTCAAGCCTTTTACAAAATCCTGTGGAACATCGTCAACGTCTTTCTGATTTTCCTTACACAAAATAATTTCTTTAATTCCCGCACGTTTAGCAGCCAATATCTTTTCTTTAATGCCGCCGACAGGCAGTACTTTTCCGCGTAAGGTAATTTCGCCGCTGAGTGCCGTAAACGGCTTAAGCTTGCGTTGGGTAAACAAAGAAGCAAGTGCACTGTAAATGGCAATACCGGCACTTGGACCGTCTTTCGGAATGGCTCCTTCAGGTACATGTACGTGCAGATTCCAATCAGAAAATGCCTTTACAGGAATTTGTAAACTATCCGCTTTGGATTGCAAATATGTAAATGCCGTAGTGAATGATTCTTTCATGACATTGCCCAAATTTCCTGTTAAGGTAAAATTGCCTTTTCCTCTGCTTACTGTCGATTCAAAAAACAAGATATCACCGCCATGAGGTGTCCATGCTAATCCGATTGCAACCCCGCAAGGATTGTTTTGCGTATACTTATCGTGGTTATATCTGAATTTGCCCAAAATACGAGCCACATCTTCTGTCGTTACTTGTACATTATAGGATTCATCCGTTGCAATGCATTTGGCAATATTGCGCATCATAGAGGCTATCATTCTGTCTAACTCACGCACGCCACTTTCATAAGTATAATGGTGAATAATAAACTGGATAACTTTATCATTAAATTTAATTTGCGATGCTTTCAATCCATGAGCTTCTCGTTGTTTTGCTACCAAATGGCGTTTGGCAATTTCTGTTTTTTCCTCTAAAGAATAGCCACTCAATTGAATTACTTCCATCCTGTCGCGCAAGGCATGCGGAATCTCGTTTAAGCTATTAGCTGTTGCAATGAACAAAATTTTTGACAAGTCGTATTCTTGTTCCAGATAGTTATCGTAAAAGGTAGTATTTTGTTCAGGGTCTAACACTTCGAGCAAGGCAGATGACGGATCGCCGCGATGGTCTTTTCCCACTTTATCAATTTCATCCAGCACGAAAACGGGATTTGCTGTTTGTACTTTTTTCAAAGACTGGATAATACGCCCCGGCATAGCACCGATATAGGTCTTGCGGTGACCCCGTATTTCACTTTCATCGTGTAAACCACCCAATGCCACACGCACATATTTTCTGTCTAATGAACGGGCAATACTTTTTCCCAATGATGTTTTCCCAACTCCAGGAGGGCCTACAAAACATAAAATCGGGGATTTCATATCACCCTTTAATTTCAGAACTGCCAGGTATTCAATGATGCGGTCTTTGATTTTATCCAGGGCATAATGATCTTCATCCAGAATTTTTCCGGCTCTTTTCAAATCAAAATTATCTTTTGTAATCTCATTCCAGGGAAGCTCTACCATTAAATCCAGGTAGTTCAATATAACGGAATATTCGGCAGCAGCCGGGTTGATGCGCTGTAATTTTCCTATTTCTTTGTCAAATTGTTTGGCAACAGCTTCAGACCATTTTTTTTCTTTCGCTTTTTCTTTCAGCCTGTTAATTTCCTCCTGATACATATCGCCACCCAATTCTTCCTGTATGGCACGCATCTGTTGGTTGAGAAAATAATCACGCTGCTGCTTGTCTATATCTGTTTTTGTTTTCTCTTGTATATTGGCTTTTATTTCCTGCAACTGTAATTCCTGATTCAGATATTTTAGTACCTGCTGCACCCGTTCTTCAACGGAATTGGTTTCTAAAATCTGCTGTTTTTGTGCAAGCTCAATCGGAATATTGGAGGTGATAAAGTTGGCTAAAAACTTCAATCCGTTGATATTATTCAAGATGAATTTAGCCTCATTGGGTATATGGTTGGAAAGTTCGATAATGCGTCCTGCCATATCTTTCATAGAGGCAATAAGTGCTTTCTCTTGCGTTTTGTCAGATAATGGCACATCTTCCAGATATTCAACTTCAGTCTGTATGATTGGGTCTGAGGATATGAGTGTTTTAGCAATAAAACGATGTACTCCTTGCAAAATAACAGTATTACCACCATCCGGCATGTTGAGAATGCGGATGATTTTGGCCGTAGTACCAACACTGTATAAATCGCCCGGTTCGGGTTCTTCCACTTTTGGGTCGCGCTGGGCAATAACGCCGATATACTTATTTTCTTTATATGCCTTTTTGACGGCTTTGATGGACTTCTCTCTGCCGACAGAAATGGGGATGACTACTCCCGGGAAAAGCACATTATTGCGTAAGGGCAATATGGGTAATATTTTAGGAAGTTTGCTGCTTTTTATATTGTCATCTTCTTCGATAGATAACAGCGGAATCATTTCTACATCTTGTTCAATAATATTGGAAAACTCAAGCATTTCGATAAATTTAGACAAATTGACACAATTCTATCCGTAAAGATAGGTTTTTATGTAAATGCAACTTTAATGCCGAACAGAAATAAGGCAACTTTGTCAGTATCATTTATATGCTAATAACATGAGTTCTGAATAAACGATTCAATTTAAAAATAGTTGATTTTTTATCAAGAACCACCACCTTTTAATTCCTCCTCCTTTTTAAGTAGGAGGAAAAAAGGAGAAATCAACTATTTTTTTCTCCCTATTTTTTCTTAACCCGAACTCAGATTGGTAATTGTTCTCACCGACAGAAATAAAGCCAAAAGAACAGTTCAATCAATCAGGAAGAAAAATATAGAGCTGATCATAGCCTTTGCTTAAAAATAAGCGGACTGCTGTTTGGCTTCTTTTTCCCGAATGACAATAAAACACTAGTACATCTTCTTTTTCGAATTCATGCATATGGCTTGTCAATTCCACTAAAGGTATATTGATTCCCCCAAAATTCGATTCTTCGTATTCCCAAGCTTCACGCACATCAATCAAATATATTTCTTGTTTTTGTTGTTTAAGTTGATGAAAAGTGGCTGAATTCAAAATCTTTGTGTTTTTTTCGATATGTGTAGCATTGTCGGTAATACTTGCATATATATATTGTTCCTTATTATGGCTGATTTTGAAAATGTGCATTTTATGGGTAAGTGCATCATACGTGAGCAGTTTACCTTCCAGCGTATCACCAATCTCAGTAATAATTTTAATGACTTCATTAGCTTGCATACTGCCTATGATACCGCATAAAGCACCCCATATACCGGCATTCGCACAAGTTTGTGAAGTGGCATCTTCTTCTGCAAAGACATCCCGGTAATTGATGTTTGTTTTATGGCTAAAAACAGATAATTGTCCGCTGTATTCGGCTACTGCCGCACTGATAAGTGGTTTTTTATATTGCACACACTGATCATTCACCAGATAGCGAGTACTAAAGTTATCGCTGCAATCGCAGACTGCTGTAGCATCATTAATGAGTGAGTTTATATTGTCATTGCTCAGCATATAGGGAAAGGCAATAAGCTGCACATGAGGGTATTGCTTTTGTAACTTCTCAACAGCTGCCAGCGCTTTATTTTTGCCAATATCATCAATAGTGTATAAGACCTGACGGTGCAGATTATGCATCGCAACGGTATCGCCGTCTGCTATTACAATTTTACCAACTCCTGCAGCACTTAGGTATTGCGCTACCGGACAGCCTAAGCCACCTGCTCCAACAATCAATACAGTAGCAGATTTTAACTTCTGTTGTGCAGACTCGCCAAATCCCGGGAGGATAAGCTGGCGTCGGTAAAAATCTTTTTCTTCCTGCGACAGATGTTGCATGGCTTAAAGGTAAGCAATGAATGTATAGAAATA
>DAOQII010000189.1:0-4996 GCA_035339455.1 Chitinophagales bacterium | reverse complement strand
AATAAAGATTTAGAGAAAAAAGAAATTACTTGTACTTAAGCTTTAACGCCTTTAAAATAGTTTTGGCATTCGTTTCTTCATGTATACTTTTTATCCATTGTTTGTTTTTGTCAAACATAACAACAGATGGAAATCCGGCATAATGAATTTGTTTAGTTAACTGATAATCTATTTCTTGCCCTACAAATAAATTCTTATATGCATACAATGAATTATCCAAGTAAAATTTTCTGATTTTATCAAAAGGCTCAAATGAAGTTAATACGATTTGAGTTTGCTGAAATTTAGATATATTATCCAAAATGCTTTTAATCGTGCGTTCGCAATGGTCGCATTCAGGGCTAAAATTGATAAACAAAGTAATCAATGTATCATTGAGCTGATTGTTTTCTACAAAAGCAGTACTGTCCATTGCCAAAAGTTTGAACGTAGGAAACGCAATTGTCTTACTTTTATTTTGAGCATGAAGTGCAATTACCGGACAGAATAAGAGGAGAAAAAATAATTTTTTCATACCTGTAAAATACAAAAATCAAACCAAAAATTAGATATAAATCAAATAAGGCATTAGATTGGATGAAACATTGTGGATATCTGGCATAAAGATGTTATTTAATTCCGAAAATACTCGTTTCAATATGCGTCATTACAAATAAATGGATAGCAATTCGTAACTTTACGGGTTATAGAATTACATTTATGAAAAATTTGTTTTTAGCAAGTTTTTTGAGTTTTATTGCATTTTTCGTATCTGCACAAACTCAGATAAACTTATCACCATCTACTTCTGTAATTTGCTCTACAGGCCACGATACCTTATTTTATAATGTGTCAGCAAGTGGATTGCCACCAAATACCAATGTAGTTATCTATCAAAGCAGGGACAGTACATTTAATCCCTATTTACAACAAGGTGATAGTATAGGATATATTCCGGGCAACGCACTTCCGGTAGATACAATTAATTTTGGCTCTTGTATAAAAACATTGGGTATTTTTATAGATGCTTGTGGTGCTACAGGGCAAGAGCCTAAAAATGAATACATGGTTCTGACTTCCGGTTCTGGAATTAGAGTGACTAATCTGGCCATAAATTTTGACCCGGCTAACAGCAATAGCGGTAACAATAATGATAATGATATTAATTTAGGTACTAACCCATGTGGATTTAAAACTCCGGATGCTGCATTAATTGCAAATTTGCAAGTAGGTTCATGCAATGCTGCTAATATTATTCCGGTTTCACCAACTGATTCTATTCCGCCCAATGCAATTATTTTGTGCTTTACCAGTGATTCTGTCAATACAATATACAATGTGAATGGATTGTGTAACTTAGGTTATCCAATCTATGTAGTGCAAAGCAGTTGTACCAGAACGATCGGTGCATTTACAAATGCCCCAAGTTGTTCATCTACTGCAACTACACGTTACCGAAAAACCATTGCTATTGACACCAGACAAAATTGTCAGGATAATTTTGTGTATGACAGATGTGGCATTTTTAATTTAGACGGAACATACGCCATACGTCAGCAAGGAACAGATACTGCCAGAGTGAGCAATAATGGTATCAGAAGAAATACGGTTGACAGCTGTGGCGGTATAGATTATACAAAACTCATTTTTAACTCAGATACACTATTAAAATTACCGCTAAGTACTAATCTGTGCAATGCCGGAAAATATTTTATTAAGGCCATTACCCATCCGGAAGGCACTCAACCCATATCAAATACGATTAGCTACGAATTGAAATGTGTAGATGTAAATACAAATACAACACGTCAGGAATTTTGCAGTGGAAATACAACCAATATTCAAATTGATGGCACAGATCCGAATGCAACCTATAGCTGGACGGTCAGTGGAGGAGCAGGTATTTCAGGAGCAACAAACGGAACTGGTACATCAATACAACAAACACTTACTTATACTGGAACAAGTAAAGACAGTTTAACTTATACCATAACAGCTTCTGATGGCAATTGCACCAAATCTACACAAGTAAATGTGGTGGTGAAAAATTGTGATACTTGTAATCTGGGATTTCAAATTAACGGAAATACGAGTATTTGCAATGGGCAATCTACTATACTGTCAGTTGCCGTGCAGGCAGATTCCTTGCGATGGAATACAGGAGCTTCATCTAATTCTATCACAGTTTCTCAAGCAGGTACTTACTCCGTAACGGTTTATAAAAATGGATGTTCAAAAACCGAAGCGGTAACCGTTAATGTAAATCAGTTGAGTGTTGCAATATCAGGAAACCGCACTTTTTGTAGTGGTCAAAGCACTACATTAGTTGCAGAAGGTGCTTATGATTCACTGAGATGGAGCAATGGTATATCAACGACATTTAATACCATTTCACAACCGGGAACTTATACTGTAGTTGCCTATCAAAATGGATGTTTGGCAAGTACTGCCGTAACGGTAAGTGTACAACAAGTTGATGTCAATATTACTGGAGATACGATACTTTGTAACGGAGAAAGTACAACCATTTCTATTGCTGGACAATTTGATTCTGTTCGCTGGAGTACTGGAGAGACAACTAATTCTATTATCATATCAAGTGCAGGTACATATTCGGTATTAGGCTACCTTAATGGTTGTTCGGGTGTGGATATAGTTACTGTCGAAAGTTCAAATTTAAGTGTCAATATTACCGGAACAGATGTGATTTGTGGTGGTACTACTGCAACGCTCACTGCAATTGGTGTTTACGATTCATTACGTTGGAATACAAATGAAACCAGTGCTTCTATTAATGTTACAGAAAGTGGCAGGTATAGTGTAACAGCATTTTTAGGGGCTTGTTCTATTAGTGCTTCTTTTTATGTAGCCCGTGTAAGCATTGATTATTTTTTACCCAAAAAAGTTGATTCAATTTGCCAAGGTGATACAGCTAGATTCATTTTATTTGCTGGAGACTTAGGTGCAGCTCCGGTTGATACTTTTTATTTTACCCAACCCGGTAGATATTTAGTTTCCTATACTACTACAATTTGTGGTGTTTTTTATGACAGTGTTTTTGTTTATGAAAAGCATATTCAAAAACCAAATATTACGGGTAACTTGCAAATTTGCGGTCAACAGACTACAACCTTAGATGCCGGTCTAGGATATGAAACTTATCAGTGGCTGCCGAATAGTGAAACTACTCAAACAATAACTACCGCAAATACAGGTACGTACATAGTTACAGGATTTAAAGGGCGTTGTTTTGCAAGCGATACAGTCGTTGTTCAATCAGCTCCACTTCCTCCTTCATTTCATCTTGGAAATGATACAACATACTGTAATAATTTTTCCCGCACACTTTCTACCGGTGATGCAACCACTGTGTGGAGTACTGGTGCAACAGCAGCAACAATTACTGTAACCGGTGCAGGTACGTATGTTGCTACAATCACTAATGCTTGTGGTTTTACCAGCGATACAATTATCATAAAACTAGCTAACAGTCCAATCCTGAATTTAGGAAATGATACGACTATCTGTAACAGCAATCTTATTTTGCATGCACCTATGAATATGGAATCCTATTTGTGGAGTACGCAGGAAACAACTTCTTCTATTACTGTTAATACCGACGGTACGTATTGGGTAGTTGTTACAGATTCCAATCATTGTCAAGCGGTTGATTCAATTTCAATCGGAAATAATTGTATGCATGATGTCTGGATACCAACTGCATTTTCGCCCAATGGTGATGGCATCAATGATGTATTTATGGTCAGAAGTTCCGGGAATTTTATAACCGTTAAAAAAATGCTGATTTATGATCGCTGGGGACAACTTCTTTTCAGTGCTTATGATGTTCTGGCAAATGATGTAAGTAAAGGTTGGGATGGAACATATAAAGGTAAAATAGCTCAGCTGGAATCTTATGGTTTTGTAATCGAAACAGAAGATACCAGTGTGGGAATGAAAAAAACGTTTAAAGGAAATGTTACAATAATCAGATAAACGATGAGAATTTTAATAAGCCTGACAATTGCATTGCTGGGATTTAGCAATATTATGACAGGACAAACTATCAGCCTTACACAACATGGGAATAACAGTTTCTGCTATTCAGGAATTGACTCATTTCTGGTTTCCTGGTCGAATATTCCGGCAGGCAGCAATATCGTGTTTTATCAGTCTACTAACCCAAATTTTAATCCATATGCAGGACAGGGAGACAGTATAGGATTTATACATATTGACAACAGTAATACCAGTAATGGACAACCGATTACATCAACATGCCCTCGAATATTTGGTATTTTTATTGATGCATGCAATGATAACGGTCGGTCTGAACCTGCCAACGAATATATATTAATGACCTCCGGGAAAGGTTTTAAAGTCAGTAATTTACAAATAGATATTCCGAACAATACAGATATCAACTTTGGTACTAATCCATGTACTTTTGCAACACCCAATGCAGCTACGATGAACTTGTTTTATCAGCAATCCTGCAATGCCGCTAATATCTTACCAGCGGGACAAGCGGATTCTATTCCACCTGATGCATTAGTAATTGTATTTACCGGTAATGGCGTTGACTTTGCCTACAACTTTAATGAACTCTGCAATACCGGGCAAAAAGTTTATATTCTGCAAAGTTCTTGTACACATAGTCCTACTTCGGGGTCTTTTGCTAATAATGCTCCCAATCAAACACCTTGTGTCAGCAGTTATCGTACCACTACCATTTACAACAGAAACTGTACAGATAAATTGGCTTATGACAGATGTGGATTGCCTGTTTTTGATAATGCTAATCCAAATGCCGGAGATGGCGATTATGTCATTCATCTCGATAATACAGATACATCCAGTGTTGCTAATGGCGGAGTTTTGAATAATACCACAAATAAATGCAATGGTGTTATTTTAGATTCTGTTGTTGGTGCAAAATATATAGCTTACACCGTACCAAACGGCCAAAACGGTAATCCGCTGAATTTTTGCAATACAGGTACGCATTATATCAAAG
>DAOQII010000188.1:0-5009 GCA_035339455.1 Chitinophagales bacterium | reverse complement strand
GAATTTTAGTTTGCAGATCATTCATCAGTGAAATTAAGATGGAGGTATCAATTTGAGCACTCAAAGGCACTTTGTCGTTGATATGTATTTGCACAGCTTTGTCAATTTCCATTTGCATCATGGTTTTTGTAATAAAAAACGTAATCCCTGCAATCAAAGCAGCTAACAATAATCCAGCTGTAATATATTTTTTCATAGTGATAAAATTGTCTAACAAGTTAAAAATCTTTTTTGTAAAATGATAACTTGTGTTTAGTAAATTCTGCTTTGCGATACTTAGTTTTGCATCATGGCGGTAAGAAAATTCAATTATCAGTTTGATGAAGTAAAGTATTACAGATGCAGTGTATACCGGTTAGGTTCAAATGTACAAACCGTTTACGTATATGTGATTGACGACATTTTAATTGATACGGCTCAACGGCATAACCGAGAAAACATAGATAAAATACTGACAGAAAACAAGATAAATAAGATACTGCTCACTCATTTTCATGAAGACCATAGCGGAAATGTCAATTATATTGTCAACATGCTGAATATTGATGCTTACGCTCATCCCAAAGCCTGTGAAATTCTTAGAAAGGGTTATAAAATGTCGCCGTTGGGCTCCTTATTGAGCGGACATGTAGAAAATGCCCATTTAAAACCTTTAACTGAAAATGAAACGGTTATGACTGCACACTTCAAGCTCCAACCCGTATATACACCAGGTCATTGTGATGATCATTACTGTTATTTTGAGAAAGATAAAGGCTATTTGTTTTCAGGGGATATTTATGTTGCCGATAAAATCAAATACTTCGCTCCCTATGAAAATATATTTGAACAAATACGTTCATTGGAGAAACTGCTAGGTTTAGATTTTGATGTGCTGTTCTGTTCGCATAATCCCAAAACACAAAACGGCAAACAACATATTGCAAACAAATTACAGTTTTTTCAAGATTTTACCGGAACGGTAAGCAACTATTTCCGACAAGGGCATAACACCAGCAAATCTATTCTGGAACTCATGCAGCTCAAAGAAAATCATTTTTATAAAGTGATTACACTCGGCAATTTTACCACAGAAAACATGATAAAATCTGTGCTGAAAGGACTAAAACAGCCGGTCAAGTGAGTATAAATTAAAGAAATATAATAACCTGAGTTCAGTATAAGAGTTTCAATTAAAATTAATTGATTTTTTATCAGAAAGCACCTCCTTTTAATTCCTCCACCTCTTAAAGTGGAGGAAAAAATGAGAAATCAACTATTTTATCAGCTTATTTTTCTTAACCCGAACTCAGGTTAATAATAAATTATGCTCCTTTATAACTTATATCCTTTTGCTTTAAATTCTTCTAATTTACTAGCTGTATTTTTATCTTGAAGTGCAATAATTCTGGCGGCCAGCACTGCGGCATTTCTTGCACCTGTTTTGCCTACAGCCACAGTAGCTACCGGTAGTCCTGCCGGCATTTGCACAATGGAATAAAGTGCATCGATGCCACCGGGCAAACCACCTTCTAACGGCACCCCGATAACAGGAAGTGAGGTATGTGCTGCCACCACGCCAGGCAAAGCAGCCGCCATGCCTGCAGCTGCAATAATGCAAGCAAATCCGTTTTCTTGAGCAGTACTCGTCAGTTCAAATACTTTATGCGGGTCACGGTGGGCGGAAGCAACATGCATTTCATTTACTATCCCAAACCAATTCAAATAGTTTACACTTTCCTGCATAACTGTTTCATCGCTTGATGAGCCCATTAATATCAATACTTTCATTTTTCTGATTTTTGGCGAAGATAATCTATGATTTTTATTTTTCAGAGGTAGAGATAATAATCTTTCAACAAGGCTTTGAATTCAGGTGTATAATGCTGCAGTTCGTCCTTTATACTAATAGCAATTTCGGATGGCATTACACTTTCAGCATGACCAAAAATACCTGCAAACCGGAAATTGTCTTTCTGTGGCGCAGGACGGATATCTACACCTGCATGTAAATAATAGCCGTTCATACTCATTGCTTTCAGCAATTCTACTTTTCTGTAATATGGAAATAAAATAGCCAGCTTGCCTTTAGGAGAAAGTAATCTGTTGAAGATTGAGATTAAATCACTTAGCAATAAGGTGGCATCATGTTTTGCTTGCTTCTCGTTATTTTTTTCAGATGACAACATTTGCTCATAAAAAGGCGGGTTGCAAATGATAAAATCAAATTTTTCTGTCGGAAAAAAGTTTTTGCAATCCCCATGAACCAGCTTAATTTTATCCGGCCAAGGTGATTGTTTAACGTTTACCTGTGCCTGTAGAAATGAACTTTCATCCAGCTCAACTCCTGTGATTTCAGCATTAGTTTTTTGAGCTAATATGAGGCTTAATAATCCGCTGCCACTGCCAATATCTAAAATCGTATACGCCTCTTTGGTAAATGCAACTGCCCACGCACCAAACAAACAAGAATCGGTGCAAACTTTTAGTGCACATTTATCATGATAGACGGTAAATTGTTTAAAGTTAAAGTATGCATTTGGCATATAATCAATTGTTTATCAAAATTATATGTAAACAAACTCGCCAAATTTGCTTTTTATGCTTACTTGTTTAGCAGCAGCATTTTCTACCCTTCCGACTATTTGTGCCGGAATATTAAATGAATTGGAAATACGGATGATAGTGTCAGCAAATTTTTCGTCTACATAAAGCTCCATGCGGTGCCCGCAATTAAACACCTGATACATTTCCTTCCAGTCTGTATTGCTTTCTTCCTGTATCATTTTGAAAAGTGGCGGAATTTCAAATAAATTGTCTTTTATAATGTGCAAATGGTCGATATAATGCAAAATTTTAGTTTGTGCGCCTCCGCTGCAATGTATCATTCCGTTGATTTGCTCCGCTCCTATTTCTTTAATTATTTGTTTAATTACAGGGGCATAAGTCCTTGTTGGTGAAAGCACTAATTTTCCTGCATCCAGTGGACTATCTTCAATTTCGTCGGTCAGCAATTTTGAGCCACTGTAAACCAAATCATACGGCATTTCACTGTCGAAGGCTTCCGGATATTTTTCGGCATAAATTTTTGAAAAAACATCATGTCGGGCTGAAGTGAGTCCATTGCTGCCCATGCCTCCGTTGTATGCTGATTCGTAGGTTGCTTGCCCATAAGAACACAATCCCACGATGACATTTCCGGCTTTTATTTTTTCATTGGAAATCACCTCGCTTTTTTTCATTCTGCTTGTCATAACTGCATCAACCACAATGGTTTTTACACTATCGCCTAAATCAGCAGTTTCACCTCCCATGGCATGAATTTCAATCCCATTTTGATGAAATAGTTCGACAATTTCATTCGTTCCGTCAATAATAGCTTTTATGACTTCACCCGGAATTAAATGCTTATTTCTGTTGATAATAGAAGATAAAAGGAAATCGGATGTTGCTCCCACACAAATTAAATCGTCCGTATTCATTACGATGGCATCTTGTGCTATACCTTTCCAAACCGACAAATCGCCGGTTTCTTTCCAATATAGATAAGCTAACACAGATTTTGTACCGGCTCCATCTGCATGAATAATATTACAGAAGGCCTCATCTTTACCTAAAAAATCGGGAAATATTTTGCAAAATGCTTTCGGGAAAAGCCCTTTGTCAGCATTCTTTATGGCAGCATGTACATCATCTTTTGTAGCAGAAACACCTCGCAGGTCATATCTTTTTTGATTTTCCATTATGCGCCAAATTGTTCTAAATGATGGTTTAGGTGCGTGTACATGGCAATGCCCCACATGTCTTTATCCATAACGCCAAAGGCAGGATGACAACCCGAAAAATCTGTTGCCTTTAAAAATTCCTGATAGATTTTCAAAAAAGCGGTTTTGGCTTGTACAAAATCAGGATCGGTCTTCACTTTAAAATCTTCGACCGTAGCCATATTTTTAGGCCATTTGCTCGACATTTTTATCATAAAAAAACGGGCAAAAGGATTGGCAGCCAGATAATACAATTTGTCTTTAGGCAATTGTATTTTATTAATTGGGACAGAAAATGCAATTTCCATGTGTTTCAGCATTTGCGAAACAGTCATTTTACCCCAATTTCGGGTTGAATTGGCATTAAGCTGGTTTAGCCGTGCAAAAATTTCTTTCTGATCAGCAGGATTAAATAGGGATTTTGACATAAATTTATTCGCTTAGAATTTTAAAAGTTGTTCTTCTGTTTCTCTGGTGCTGTTCTTCCGTACATTTTGTACACTCACATTTTTCTACAGGTACAGATTCGCCATAGCCTCTTGCAGTCAGTCGGTTTTTATCTATCTCTTTCTCAATCAAATACGCCACCACACTTTCTGCACGTTTTTGAGATAAGGTTTGATTATACGTATCCGAACCGCGGCAATCCGTATGAGATGCCAGTTCAATTTTTATAGTCGGATTTTTTTGTAATATTTCCACGAGTGTATCCAGGCTTTGCGCAGCATCTTTGCGGATATTCCATTTGTCGTAATCATAATAAATATTATTCAACACAATCTCGACATTTTTATAAATTTTAGAAAGCAATATCGTCTGATTGATGACAATGGTATCACCATCATTAGCTTGAATATTGTCCATATTTACCTGCACATCACGGCTCAGATATCCTTCTTTGCCCACCTCGTAGGTGAAGTTTTGCTTTTGTTTCATCCAGTATTCAAACTTTCCTTCTGTGTTCGTTTTTATATTTTCCGGTAATTTTACAATTGCATTTTCAATGGGCTTTACCCCTAACACTTTTGAATTGGGATTATTTTCAATTTCATAACTGTTTTCTTGCACCGTACCACGCAATACATATACCGGAGGCGGCAGTTTTTCTTTTGGTGTCATGCGTTTTTCTACATAATAAATATCATCCAAGCCTTTTCCGCCTTTGCGGTTGCTGACCAAATAACCTGAAATCAGTACCGAATCATCTTTAGATTTTTGTGGAATAAAACTCATTTCATCCGCTCCGCTGTTTAATCCCCATCCCAA
>DAOQII010000187.1:0-5055 GCA_035339455.1 Chitinophagales bacterium | reverse complement strand
ATTACGATTGAGATTACTGCAAAATAATTGACTTCAAGCAAAATATCTTGTAATGAACTATCAATATCGGTCGGTGTCTCACCGACTGAAAGTATTTTTTGTGAATTCAGATTTTCACGATATCGAATAAATCGCATGACCAACATCATACATGCATAAAAAATCTTTTTAAGATAAGCTGGTTCTTCCATTTTCAGTAAATAGATTTTATATACATTTCAATTCTACAAAACAAAATCTTACTTATTGTTTTTATTCAGAAAGAATTTAAAATCTACACCCAACTCAGGTCCAAAGAGAAAATGATTATTGTAACTCAATCCGATAACTTCCTTCTTGACGGGAAATTCTGTCCACAATTTTTCAGAATTATGTTCAACCGTAATGAGTTGATTTTGATATTGTAGAACGATAGCATACTTTCGTTTACTCGAAAATGGGTTAAATGTCCTTGTTTGTTTTAATACAATTGCTGTAATAGCATCGCCATTTAAAAAACAGCTTATTCTGTAATGATAAGTGTTAGTTGCTTTTTTATACATAAAAAACCCTATAAAAAACAAAACGGAAATTGCAATGTACGGAAATAAGATACGTACTTTTAGTAATGCAATCAATAAGAAAAGTAATGCCCCACCCATAAATAAATAACTAAAAAATCTATAGCCTTGTAAGTCTTCATTTAAATTCAAATTAAGAGTGTGAATATCTCTCTCTGGAATCTGTTCTATATATACCCAGTCAAACATGATTTTTTCAATTTTAAATAAAGAAATTAAACTACACCTAAGATAATATTTTTTTATGCTTAGCAAAATACTTTCGTGGTTCGTATAATAATTTAATAAAAAACTGATAAAATAATACTATATACTATTTATTGCAATTAAATAGCATGACTAACATCATAAAATATGTGCTTTCTTTTTCTTAACTTACAAGAAAATTATAAAATATGAATGGCGGTGAAATTATTGCGCACCTACTCAAAAAATATGATGTGGAATATATGTTCACACTCTGTGGCGGGCATATATCGCCTATTTTCGTAGGGGCAAAAGATATCGGAATAAATGTAATAGATACTAGACATGAAGCCAATGCCGTTTTTGCCGCAGATGCCTATGCTCGGCTTACCGGAAAAATGGGAGTGGCTGCCGTTACAGCAGGTCCCGGTGTTACCAATACCATCACAGCTATCAAAAATGCGCAAATGGCACAATCGCCCGTTTTGTTGCTGGGTGGTGCAGCCGCTACCGTACTCAAAGGCAGAGGATCTTTGCAAGATATAGAACAGCTTGCCGTGATGCAATCAATAACAAAATACTGCACTTCAGTGCGAAAAGTAAAAGATTTTGTTCCGGTAATCAATACTGCAATACAAATTGCAATGGAAGGTGTGCCGGGCCCCGTGTTCGTTGAGTGTCCAATTGATTTACTATACGATGAAGAGTTGGTGAAAAGCTGGTACCTCGCCTCTGGAAATAAAAAAGTCTCACTTACCGAACAGGCTGTTCAATGGTATCTAAAAAGACATGTAGATTCCATTTTTGACGGCACAAAAAATATCCGCATCAAAGAAGAAAAAATATTGCCAGCAAAAGACAACCACACGGATGCACATATTCGAGTGGTAAAATCTGCCATATCGAAATCGCGAAAACCATTGTTGCTGGTCGGAAGTGGTAGCTTGCATGATGCTTCGCACGCGAATGATTTGGCAAATGCCGTGAATAAATTGGGTATTCCAACGTATTTGTCAGGAATGGCTCGAGGTTTATTGGGCAAAGACAACAAACTACAACAGCGGCATAACCGGAGAAATGCGCTTAAGCAAGCTGATTTGATAATTTTGGCGGGAGTTCCATGTGATTTCAGATTAGATTATGGACGGCATCTTTCTTCTAAAGCCAAAACAGTTTTTATCAATGCATCAAAAACAGACTTATTTAAAAATAAGTCGCCTGATATTGCAGTAAATTCAAATCCTGCTTTATTCTTAAGTGATTTAGCTAAAAAATTTCAACCCAAAAATGATTGGAGTGAGTGGTTTGCCATATTAGAAAAAAGTGACGCCGACAAAGAAGTAAGCATAGCCGATCATGCTAAAGAAAAAGGCGAATATATCAACCCTGTCGAGTTGTTTAAAACATTAGATACGCTGTTACCTGATAATACGACTTTAGTGGCAGATGGTGGCGATTTTGTGGCCACGGCATCTTATATTCTTAAACCCAGACATACTTTATCTTGGTTAGACCCCGGCGTTTTTGGTACCTTGGGTGTGGGTGGAGGTTTTGCTTTAGGTGCGAAAATTGTAAACAAAGAGGATGAAGTTTGGGTGATTTATGGCGATGGTTCGAGTGCATTTTCCATTGCAGAAATAGATACGATGGTAAGACACAATTTACCGGCAATTATTCTTATCGGAAATGATGCATCATGGGCGCAGATTGCCCGAGATCAGGTGGATATTTTAAAAAGCGACGTGGCAACGGTTCTGTCCTATTCTTCTTATGAGAAAATTGGAGAAGCATTTGGTGCGAGTGGAAAAACGGTTCGAAACTTGGAAGAGTTTACAGCTGCCGTGAAAGAAGCGCAGGCTTGTGTGAAAAATGGAAAGCCGTATGTGATTAATGCCTTGCTGAATAAATCAGATTTCAGAAAAGGTTCGATAAGTATGTAGTAGGTCATAAGTAGAAAAACAAGAATCAAGAACCAAGAGCCAAGAATCAAGACCATAGTTACCAATGACTAATGACCAATCACTAATAATTTCATCATTCATCATTCATCATTCATCATTCATTGTTTATCTTTCATACTTAATCATCAAATTTTCACATTATCACATTATCAAATTCATCCCATGGCTTCCGGAAAATTAAAAAAAGAAGATTGTTTACTCTTGGTTATCGACATTCAGGAAAGATTGATGCCTGTAATTTTTCACCAGAAACAAGTGATACGCAACACGAATGTTTTATTGAAAGGTATGCAAATACTGGGTGTTCCAGTTGTAGTTACAGAACAATATCCCAAGGGATTGGGCAATTCCTGTAAGGAAATTGAACTGCCTGAAGGTCAAGAAATATATGAAAAAATCACGTTTAGTTGTGTTGCAACAGAAGCTGTTATAGAAAAACTTAAAGCTAAAAAACAAATTATATTGCTTGGTGTAGAAGCACATATTTGTGTTTTGAAAACAGCTTTGGACTTAATTGAACAAGGACATGAAGTACATGTAGTGGCGGATGCCGTTTCATCGAGAACAACTGAAAATAAATTGTATGCTTTGCAGCGTTTGAGGCAATCCGGCGTTTATATAGAAACAACAGAAATGGTCTTATTCCAATTGTTAGACCAAGCCGGAACAGAAGAATTTAAAGCGATCAGTAAATTGATAAAATAATTAGGCAATGTGCAAATGTGTAAATGAGTAAATTTGAAAGTAAGCAATAAAATATAATTTATTACATATATACTAATATTTAGCTATTGTAATTCATAATTCTATATTTAAAATTTATCTTTCAACATTCATAATTCATCATTCAACATTATTCCATGACTCGATTATTTGACTACCTCATAGAAAATAAAAACCAACTGCCAGAACAGGAATTCCTGAGTTATAAATCAGCTAAAACTGGGAACTGGGAGAGCTATACATTTTTGGAAACATACAAGACAGTATTAAAGACGGTACAGCTATTATTAGATTTGGGAGTAAAACCCAAAGATAATATTGCCCTGATAGCCACCAACTGCCCGGAATGGAATTTTGTGGATATGGCAGTACAAATGATAGATGCTGTTTGTGTGCCCATGTATCCTACCATTAGTTCATCCGACTATGCCTATATTTTTAATGATGCTGAAATTAAAATTGCCTTTGTCGGCAACGAATCTATTTATAAACGTGTAGAAGCGGTAAGTGGTCAATTGCCTTTGCTGCGCAAAATCATTTCATTCGACAAAATAAAAGCAACAGATCAGTATTTTTCTTTGCTTATAGGGATTAAGCCTGATGAAAAGAGAATTCTAAAGATTGCAGATGCTGTCTCTGAAAATGATTTGGCTACAATAATTTACACATCCGGTACTACAGGAAATCCTAAAGGGGTAATGCTGACTCATTGCAATATTATGAGCAATCTTGAAGCGGTACAACAAGACTTGCCTCTTGTGGAAGGAAAGCGTTCGCTGAGTTTTTTGCCGTTGTGCCACAGCTTTGAGCGTACTGTTTTTTATGCATATTTGGCTAATAAAATACATATTCACTATGCTGAAAGTTTAGAGAAAATTGCAGACAATTTAAAAGAAGTAAAACCCTATTGTTTCACGACAGTACCGCGCTTGTTGGAAAAAGTGTATGACAAAATCATGGATAAAGCCAAAGATCTGGATACGGTGAAACGCGTGTTGTTTGATTGGTCATTGAAACTGGGAAATGAGTACGAATACGGACGAGATAAAAATGAATTAGTCTATGGATTGCAAATTATTTTGGCACGTGCCTTTGTATTCTCAAAATGGCGCGAGGCATTAGGAGGAGAGTTGGAGTTTATCGTTACAGGGGCGGCACCGATTCAACCAAGGCTAATCAAGATGTTTACTGCAGCCGGCATCAATGTTTTGGAAGGTTATGGTTTGACTGAGACGTCGCCCGTGCTGGCATTTAATCGTATCGAAATAAACGATAGAAAAATTGGAACCGTAGGTATACCTGTTCGTGGTGTTACAATACAGCTGGCAGACGACGGCGAAATTCTGGCTAAAGGACCAAATATCATGAAAGGCTATTACAAACGCCCTGATTTGACTGCGGAAGTAATAGATAAAGAAGGTTGGTTTCATACTGGAGATATTGGCGAGTGGGTGGAAAATAAATTCCTGAAAATTACCGACCGCAAAAAAGAATTGTTTAAAACTTCGGGTGGTAAATATATAGCGCCGCAAGTGATAGAAAACAAGATGAAAGAATCGAAATATATCGAACAGATTATGGTAACCGGCGAATATCAAAAATTTATTTCAGCGTTGATTGTCCCT
>DAOQII010000186.1:0-5079 GCA_035339455.1 Chitinophagales bacterium | reverse complement strand
CGGTTCGCATACCATAGTTGATTTACTGGAAAATGGCTACGAAGTTATTTGCGTAGATAATTTGTCGCGCTCCAGTGATTATAGTCTTGCAGCCTTAGAAAAAATAACGGGCAAAAATATCCGCTTTTATAAATTGGAGTTGTGTGATAAAGAAGCTACCGCTAAATTTTTTGAGGAACATGCAGATGCAAAAGGAGTTATCCATTTTGCTGCTTTAAAATCAGTTCCTGAATCTGTAGAAAAACCATTGTTGTATTATGAAAACAATCTGAATTCGTTACTGCATGTATTAGAAGGTATAGCCCGACACCGGATTCCAAGTTTTGTGTTTTCATCTTCTTGTTCCGTTTATGGCAATGCAGATGAATTGCCGGTTTCAGAATCAACACCCATAAAGGAAGCAGAAAGCCCTTATGCACATACCAAACAAATAGGGGAAGAAATAATACGCCATTGGAACAAATCGACCAGATGTAATAGCATACTGTTGCGTTATTTTAACCCAATAGGTGCACATCCAAGTGCATTAATCGGTGAAATGCCCATTGATAAACCGAATAATCTGGTACCGTATATCACCCAAAGTGTCATTGGTAAACTAGGCGCACTAACGGTTTATGGAGGTGATTATCCTACCCGTGACGGTAGTTGCATCCGCGATTATATTCACGTATGCGACATTGCCCATGCGCATACGCTGGCATTGCAATATGCATTACAACTACATCAATCAGCATGTGAGGTATTTAATTTGGGTACGGGTAAAGGCGTTACTGTGTTTGAGGTAATTAATGCTTTTGAAAGAGCCACCGGTAAAAAATTAAATTATATGGTCGGCGATCGTCGGGCTGGAGATGTAGTGGCGGTATATGCGGATAATACAAAAGCCCAAACAAAATTAAACTGGCATTGTGCTTATAGCTTAGAAGACGCCATGCTACATGCATGGAAATGGGAACAAACTATGCAGAGTTTTAAGCAGTAGATTTCATATAGAAAAAAATCAATGATAAAAATTGTATTTTTTGGTGATACTCGTCATTAAATTATTTGACTTATACCGTATTTTTGCACTTTCGTTTCACACAGATATTCACATATGACACCTGAAATTTGGCTAATCATATTATTGGTTTTATCCCTGACCTTTGATTTTTTAAATGGTTTTAATGACAGTGCCAATGTAGTGGCCACTATCATTTCATCCAGAGCCATGTCTGCAAGGGCTGCCCTTACGTTGGCTGCAGTTGCCAACCTTATCGGTCCGTTTATTTTTGGTGTGGCCGTAGCTAAAACCATAGGTCATAATGTGGCAGACACCAGTTCCATTAATATTTATGTAGTTATTGCGGCGCTAATGAGTGCCAGCATGTGGAATGTAACCACTTGGTATTTTGGTATTCCATCCAGTTCATCTCATGCGTTAATTGGTGGTATTATCGGTGCCGTTATTATGGATTCGGGATTTGGTGCTATAAAACTTAAAGGTATTTATGTTATTCTGATTGCCTTATTTACTTCGCCTGTAATCGGCTTCACTATGGGTTGGCTCATCATGACTATCACTAAAAGACTGCTTAAAAATGCCTCTCCAAAAGCAGATACTGCTCTTAAGGTAGGACAGTTACCTACAGCCATAGCCTTAGCCCTAAGTCATGGTACGAATGATGCACAAAAAACAATGGGGATTATCACAATGGGCTTGGTGGTATTAGGTTTTCAGAAAGAATTTGTTGTTCCCACCTGGGTGATCTTATGCAGTGCGTGTGCAATCGGTTTGGGTACTGCATTGGGCGGTTGGAGAATTATTCAGACCTTAGGCGGTAAATTTTACAAAATCAGACCTATTCACAGCTTCACTTCACAATTTGCTTCTGCACTGGTCATTATTACGGCATCATTTTTAGGAGGGCCTGTAAGTACCAACCAAGTTGTGAGTATGTCCATTATTGGTGCTGGTGCCAGTGATAAAGTGTCGAAAGTAAGATGGTTTGTTTTGAAAGAAATTTTTACAACATGGATTTTAACCATCCCAATCACGGCTACCTTATCGGCAATTATATATTTTATAATAGATTTAATATTTAAATAGTTATGGGAATTTTCGGCTCTAAAGAAGAAAAAACAGATAAGTTTATCATGCAACTTATCGAACAAACACAAAAAACGAACGAAGCTATTGTTTTTTTAGAACATTCATTAGATGAAGAAGACATTGCTTCCAGGCTGGAACATTTAAAGACCATCACCAAACAAATTGAAGAAATTCGCAGGGTGATGATTGATGATTTGTTGAATACATTTATCACGCCGATAGACCGTGAGGATATTTATAATATATCAAATGCATTGTTTGATATGGTGGATTATGCACAAACTACTACAGATGAGATGCGCATTTTGAATGTAAGGGCGGATGAATATATACGTAAAATGGTTGTTTTGGTTCGTAGACAGACAGAAGAGTTGTTGATGGCCATGGAGCGCCTCAGCAAAAATCCGCGCGTAGCTCATGAGCATGCCTTGAAAACGAAGAAGCTGGAAAAAGATGTGGAGAAACAATATCGCAAAGCCTTGCGCGATTTATTTATCCATCCGGTTACACCGGAAAACCTGCCTCAGTTTTTTTACAAACGCGAAGTATATCGTCACTTATCTAACATGGCAGACCGTGCAGATACGGCAGCAAATATTTTTGGTATTGTGATTATGAAACTGACTTAGACTAATACAACAACCAATCTTTAAATATTATGCTCAATCTTTATGATTGAGCATTTTTTATATCAGCTTCAGTACTTCTTCCGTTGCACGATTACCACTCTCAATCGCTCCATCCATATAGCCGTTCCACTTATATGCCGTTTCTGTACCTGCAAAATGCAAATGCATGAAAGGTTTTCTCAATTCGTCACCAAATTGTGTTAGCACGCCGGGTGGCATGTTTCCTGCATAGCAGCCCCGGCTGTATTCTTCCTCTGTCCAACATTTATCAGTATATTCTACATAAGATGCTGCATCCTCCCCGAAAAATTTGACAAGCATTGAAACGACTTGTTTTTTTCTTTCTTCTTGAGTTAAATCGAGAAAAAAACGGGCATTTTTGCCTTCTACAAAAACAAGCAAAACACCCAAGTCAGTATCCTTGTGAGTGCAATCAAAAGTTACCCTCACCGGGTGTATATCACTCACAATTTGTCCGGAATAGCCCATCTTTCTCCAAAACGGACTTTTATAAATCACAAAACATTTCATTGCAGCACCCATGGGTACACGCTGTATGAGTTGTGCTTTCCTTTGTGGCAGAAGAGGCGAAAATTTTATTGTATTCAATAAAGCAGGGGGTAATGTAAGGATGCTTTTCTTTGCATGCACGATAAAATCTGATGTCTCTATCTGAACTCCGGAATCAGATTGGTAAATATGGCTGACAACTTGATTTAATTTTATTTTCCCGGAAAAGGGCTGAGCTATTTTTTGTAATAAAGCTTGAGTGCCGCCCTTGAGTAGTGTTTGCTGGGCCCCGTTTTTTATAGAAATCAGGGATTCCATGTTTTCTCCACTACGGCAATAAAATAATGCATGTAAAAAAGAAAGAGAGGAAGCTTCTTCAGCAAATACCGTTTCAACACCAATATGAAACAAATGTTTGGCTTTGGCCGTATGCATGTTTTTTTCAATCCAGGTGTGGAAAGTCATCGAGTCGTATTCCAAGGCTCTCGGGTGTTGCCAGGGTTTTTCGAGATCAATCTGTTTGCAAAGCTTGTTTATCTTTTCAATTGCCAAACCCAGATCAAGTAATGAAATGGGATCAATCTTGGGAATCGTGCCTGTATACGTGGAGGTCTTATTTTTATAAGACAAGATGTTTTTCCCAATATCGTAAGTTTCATACGTTTCGGTATTGGTCTCTTTTACCCATTGCCAAATAAGTTGTTGAGTGGGGCCGATCCATTGGGCACCAAGGTCAACCTGAGCTCCGGATGCCAACGTAGCAGAGTGCGTACGACCTCCAATTCTGTCACGGGCTTCCAGTACGATAAAGTCAGTTTGGTTTGCTTGCAGTAGTTTTGCGGCAGCAATACCCGCATATCCTGCACCAATAATGGCAACATCAGTATGAAGAACTTGTTTTTCCATAACTACCCTCTTTGCAGATGAATATTAAACAATACGGCAAATAAAAAGCCGATTTGTATAAGCAAATATACCGAATTGGAAAATCCGCTTACAATGCGTTTTCTTTTTATACGGAAAGCTACACGAGCAAGAAGAACCAGTACATGAACAGCCAGCAGTATAGCCAGCAGATACAGAATTTGTAGCTTCCGAATTTCGTCTGCTGATGTATAACTGTGGTAAAAGAAATAGACAATCAGCCCGATTACAGACAAATCCAATAAATTGTGCAACCAGTGGCTTTCTAATATTTTGATTAGAAATGCTTTCATACAACAAAGAAATAAAGAAAACTTGAGCTTAAAAGAAAGAATTATTAAGAATTGTGTAGTAACTACTAGATTTAGTTGTAACTATTTTGCATTATATAGTGCCTGTTTCATAGCTGAAAAACCTAAATAGTCGTCGTTTATTATTGAGTATTCATATATGTTTATAATATCATCAATTGAACTTTCGCTAATAGATTTCAGTTTGTTTTTAACAGAACTTCCTAATAAAAAAGTCAGTATAGGTTTGATATTTAACTCCGGAGGTTTAATCAATTCATAGAGTAGCATACATTCGTTTTCAGCAGGATGATAGTTTGTGGCTTGGTCAAGCATATATTGATGGTCATATGCTGTGATAGCTTTTATATGAATCGTATCGGGCAAAAATGAACTTAATGGATACCTCTCCGGCGAAACTCGAACAGTATACAACCGAATATCATCCGGAAAGCTCAGTATATCTATATGTGTGTGTGCTGAAAAGTAATCTGTAAAATCAACATCTATATTACGCATATTATAAAAATCAGATTCTTCTAATAGCACATCAGATTCTTCCTTAGTTGTTAGTTGGCCTGATTTATTCCAATAATTCCATTTGCCGGTTTTAATCCCATCTGTATAATTT
>DAOQII010000185.1:0-5086 GCA_035339455.1 Chitinophagales bacterium | reverse complement strand
ACATACGACTGATGGTTCTCACATGGCCCCAGACAATTGCCAATATGATATTCCAAACAAACTTTAAACTTATGTCGTTCAATATTTTTTTGCGTCAATGGCAAGGTACATGTACGGGTGGGGTAGATTTTCTTTATTAACTCAGTGATGGAACGCACATGATGTACAGAGGTATAAGGTCCGAAATACTCAGCCCCGTCTTCCAGCAGTTGTCGGGTAAACAGCACTCTTGGATAAGCTTCGTTCGTTATTTTTATATAGGGATAGCTTTTGTCATCCTTCAGCATGATATTGTATCGAGGCTGAAGTTCTTTAATCAAATTATTTTCGAGCAGTAATGCTTCTTTTTCTGTGGCAACTACGGTGTATTCTATCTGCGCTATTTTGCGCACCATCTGCTTTATTCTGTTGGAGTGGTTTTTATTGACAAAATAAGAAGATACTCTGTTCTTCAAACTCTTTGCCTTGCCGATATATAAGAGTTTTCGTTCCGTGTCGTAATAGCGGTATACACCCGGCAGCTGCGGCAAATTTCTAACTATTTCGCTTAACGAATTTTCCACTTTGTAAAGATAATTTTTCTGGATTAAATACTTTATTTTATCCTAGTTACATATAAGGATATTATCTTTATCACATGAATTATACAAAAAAGGAAATATACCGTTACTGGTGGACAATTGCAATAATGATGTACATCATGTATATTAATGTTATGCATAAATGGGGCCATCAGGGCGATATGACTTGCTGGATGGATTGGGCTAAATATATGCGCATTAACGGACTGACTAAAATTTATGACAATACCGAAACGCGTTGTGATTATTTTCCTGCCTATCTGTATATCTTATGGCTACATGGCAAGATACAAGTCAGCATGCAAAATCTGCAAGATAATTTATACACAATAAAATGGTTCACTTTAATTTTTGATTTTCTGGGTGCATTTCTGGCTGTATGGTATGTAAGAGAACCGATAAAAAAAGTGGCTTTATTTATCTTCCTTATGCTAAATATTGCCTATATCTATAACACAGTTCAGTGGGCACAGGTGGATGCAATATTTACATTTTTCGGTTTTGCGGCGGTCATTGCTGCTCTTGAAAAGAAAGTAAGTCTAAGTATAGTTTCTTTCATGCTTTGTATCAATTTCAAACTACAGGCTATCGTTTTTATCCCTGTATTGGGATTAATATTACTGCCTCAATTCTTATCTAAAAAAGGGGTTCAACAGTTATTTATCGGTTTATTTTTCGGATTACTCATACAGCTTGCCATCTTGTTTCCATTTATAGTAAAAGGAAAATTAGATAAAGTGTGGCATGTATTTACACATTTAGCAGGGCAATACCCTTACCCGAGTTTGTGCGCATTTAATATCTGGTTTTGGTTTTTCCCTAATACAACTATCGAAGGCATGTACGAACTGAATGATGGAGTAAAACTTGGATTTTTAACATTGAGACAAATCGGCAATTTAATGTTCTTAGTGATGATGCTTGCAACTGTCTTTCCTTTAATGAAATATGAATATCAGACATTGATTGAGAAGAAAATTCTATCTTTTCCATTGGAAAAAATATTCCTGATGTGTGCTTTAGTGCCATTGTGTTTCTTTTATTTTAATACAGAAATGCACGACCGATATACACATCCGGCTTTAATTGCGCTGGCAGCTTATGCATTTTGCAGTGTAAACAAATTGCGTTATATTCCTCTAATTTTAGGTTCGGTGGCTTATTTATTAAACCTTGAAAAACCCCTGCGTGTGATGGCACTCACCAATTATGAAACCCTGATTTTTGATCCGAAATTTGGTGCCGTACTTTGGGGGATTCTGATTATGCTGCTTTTTTATCTCTTATATTCCCGAAAAATTGATACTAATGAAGAACTCATACTGCATATTCAATAACTTAATCAGTTTATTCATTATGCCTTAAATTAGTTTTATTTGCAATATATTGTAGGTGCGAAAAATTTATTATTCGCTAATCTCAACGCTTGTTTAAATCAAATATTTCGCTTATTTTTCATCTTTAATTACATGGAATGAAATTTATCTACACCATCTTATTGAGTTATTTTTTCCTTACGGCAGTAGCTCAACCTATCACTACGGCAGTTATACCTCCACCCAATCAGTTGCGCTGTTCAGATGTTCCCGTTAGGTTAAACGGAGTAGTGTTTGGTGCTGTTCCTCCAAATTCGCAAGATAAACCTGTAGTTGTTTTCGTCCATGGCTGGTTTGACAATGGTTATGCTTGGTTTATGTCCAAAAATCAATGGTATAACCTGACCTATAATGAAGGTTATCGTTCTGCCTATTTCTTCCATCATTACAGTGATGCATTTGAAAAGAACGGCAAAGTTATAGCAGACATGATTCGTGAAACTTGCCGCCATTTCAATACAAGTAAAGTCATTGCCGTTTGTCACAGTAAAGGTGGTTTGGATATTGATTGGGCCTTATACAATTATGGTATCTGGGATTCGGTACAGGGTGTTGTTACGCTAAGTTCGCCTTATTATGGTGCACCCGTTGCCGATTTAATAGCCAATCCTTTAATTCGCTTGGTAACTGAAAATATTCCGATAGTGGGTCCAATTTTTAAAGGAAAAGGAACTTACCAAATGCAAACCGCCTACATGATGAGTACGGTTCGCCCAATGCTGGATAATCATCCGAATAATAACCCACAAAAGTTTCATTGTTTTGGAGCTTGGGGCATGGAACATCCAACCCGGCTTCCATCAGCCATATCAGATGATATTTTGAAAGTAGTCTTTCCACAATATCGACCACTATGCATAGAAATTCCCGGATTTGGTGATTTGGCAGGCACACTGATGTCCGGTTTTATGTATGCCACCGGATTTTTAACAAAGCTCGTACCGGTACAAGAACGCTACCAAAATCCCTATCACAATACAATAATCAATGACGGATTGGTGCCCTACTATTCCAGTCAGCGTCCTGGCAGTACTGAAATTTCTCCGAGACCCAATGCGCAGGAATCATTTCTGAACCATATTGATGTTTTCCGTTCCTCAGAAACATGGGATAATGTGAAGCCTGAGTTAGAATATTTCACTCTACATCCTCAATTACGAACTGCACCTGCAGAGCAGCAGAATTTAAAGCCCGAAGCTGTTGAAGCTGTTTCTTATGTTGCATTATTCCAAAGCGACATAATTTCTTTTGAGAAAAACGAAAATTCTGAATTTGCTTTAGTAGGAAATTACGATCAAGTAAAAGCTGATATTTTTAATGAAAGTAATGAAGTAGTAAAATCATTTACCATACAACATCAAACACAATTTATGTTTGATTTTATTTCACCGCTGGATTTAAAAGACTTAGCAAACGGACATACTTATACTTTAAAAACATCATCACCACTTACGCTTTTCATCAAAGACGGATCGGGTGCAACACTTCAATTAAATACCCGCTCGAATGAAGATTTGTATAAAAACAGACCGCTTGATTTTGAAGTAGAATTAGCTAACTGGAATGAAGACCTTTATCCTGTTTCAGTGGAAGGCACATTGAGCAGAAATATGGATGAAAACGGAGAAGTAGTATATGATAAACTTATTCCGGTTCATTTTAAATTTGATCCGCAAAGCCAAAAGTTTATATGCAAAGATGCTCCAGATTTGGCAACTGGGATTTATAATGTTTCTGTCTATGCTAAAGGAAATAAAACGCAACGTTTTGCCACCACGAGTATGGCTATTGCCATGAAAGAACATACTGCCGTTAATAATCGAAATTTAAAAATTTATCCTAATCCGGCAGCCCAAAACTTAAACATCAGCTTCACTTCTGATTTCAAGAACATCACCTTACAGATTACGGACGTATTGGGAAAGGTGCAATATCAGAAACTGTTGTTTGCTGATGAAACATTTATGCACGAACTGCAACTTGATTTGAATGAGCTCAACTTGGCTTCAGGACTGTATGCTTTATCTATTGTTGAAAATGAAAAAATTGCAGCTTCCAAAACTTTCGTAAAACAATAAAGATATAAAACCATGAACATTCGACTATATTCCTTTATCTTAATCGCACTATTTGCATGGCAAACTGAAAATGTGCATGCAAAACCCAAAAAGAAAAAAGCACCCATTACAGATACAATCACTACGGAACTTTCAGTTCAAAGTGTACAAGATACTGTTTCTCAAAAACTGACTGAACCTGAAGCTGCCCCACCTGTTCCGGGTGTAATAATTATTGACAATTTCACTGAACAACTTTATGATAGTACACCTGCTCCAAATGGCCAGTTCAAGCTGGAACAACACGCAGAAAAAATAGCATCGGTATATCAACTCAAAGTTGATTTAACAGACCAAAAAATGATTATTAACGCTCCGGTTTTTGATTCTTTATCCAATTTTTTCTATGTTATTTTTTCAGATAAAAATGGGAAAATACTAATCAACTCTAAGCTAAACCGTGAGCAACCCAAAATGGAAATCAATATGCCTGCATTAATAAATACGGACTATGTGCTGAACATCGTTAATGCTGATTTTACTAAGTCTAATTTGTATTATTTCAAACGACAAAAACATTAGACCTTACTCAAAGCCTGATTAAAATCGTCCAGAATATCTTCAATATTCTCCATACCAACCGATATGCGTATTAAGCCGTCTGTAATATTGTATGTCAATCGTTGTTCTATGCTTACATTGACATGCGAAGTTGAAGCAGGATGTGTAACCAATGTATCCGCAGTACCCAAAGAAGCAGTAAGTGTACAAAAACGGATATTTCTTAAAAAATTCATCCCGGATTCAAGCCCGCCCTTTAGTTCAAAGCTCAGCATACCACCATATCCCGTCATTATTTTTTTTGCCAGTTGATGATCTTTATGTTCTTCCAAGCCAATGTAATTCACAAAATTTACTTTTTCATGTTGATGAAGGAATTTCGCAAGAGCCAATGCATTTTCCTGATGCTGCTCCATGCGCAAGGGCAATGTTTTAATGCCATTATTCAACAAAAAAGCTTCAAAAGGAGAACATATTGCTCCCAACATTTTTTGGAGTGGATAAACTTTTG
>DAOQII010000184.1:0-5099 GCA_035339455.1 Chitinophagales bacterium | reverse complement strand
GGAAGTTATCCCATTTGAAAATATCTGGGAAATGATGCTCGAACTGGCTAAAAATTAGTATCCAATTCTATATTAAAACAATCAGCTGGTCTGCACTAAAAATAATTCTTCTGCTTGTTTGAGTACTGTATCAACTCCACTGCTGTCAGTTCCACCGGCTGTGGCATAAAATGCTTGTCCTCCCCCGCCGCCTCTTATCGCTTTGGCTAATTCTTTTACCGTGTTTCCGGCGTGAAGATTTTTACTTTTTATCAACTCATCCGCAATGATTAACGAAATCAAAGGTTTATCGTTTATAACGGTAACCGCTAAAAAATAGAAATCATCGAACTCTGCTTTTAAATCAAACTGAATTTTTTTCAGCCCTTCAGCATTCACACCGTCAATTTTTTCTATCAGCACATTTACATCATTTTGGTTGCGCACTTTAGTACGCAAACTTTGTTTAATGCTTTCTACTTTCTCGCCCTGATATTTTTCTATTTCTTTCTTAAGCGCCGTATTATTATCCATTAATGATTGAATAGCCTTAATGCTGTCTTTCGGATTTTTTAATTCCTGATGTATCGTTTTCAGCTCGTTTATTTTTGCCTGTACAT
Organism: Chitinophagales bacterium; assembly: GCA_035339455.1. Lineage (GTDB taxonomy): Bacteria > Bacteroidota > Bacteroidia > Chitinophagales > JADIYW01 > JADJSS01. Next base: position 4,500 of record DAOQII010000184.1, on the reverse strand, counting down.
ATTCAAATGCAGCCTCCCCACAAACTGCTTCTACCCGACGAACACCTGCTGCAACAGCACTTTCACCCGTAATCTTAAACAAACCCAATTCACCGGTTCTGCCTACATGTGTACCTCCGCAAAGCTCCACAGAATAATTTTCATCCATGACCACCACACGCACCGTGTCGCCGTATTTTTCACCGAATAAAGCCATTGCACCGAGTTTCAGGGCATCTTCTTTCGGCATTTCTTTTATCACTACCGGAATATCTTCGCGTATTTTTACGTTGACGATTTGCTCTACTCGCGCAATTTCCTCATCGCTCATTTTCTGGAAATGTGAAAAGTCGAATCGTAAGTATTCGCTATTATTTAATGAACCTTTTTGCGCTACATGAGTTCCCAAAACGTGTCGCAAAGCGGCATGCATCAAATGCGTAACGGAGTGATGTATGGTCGTTTTCTTTCTGATAGCAGGATTTACTTTTGCAAACACCTCTCCGTTTAAATTTGCGGGAATAGCATCACTGAAATGTACAACCAGATTATTCTCTTTTTTCGTATCGGTAATAGGCAACAGGGTAATATCCGTAGGATTGTTGGGATTGACGAACTCTAATACGCCCACATCCCCTACTTGCCCGCCGCTTTCAGCATAAAACGGTGTTAGCTCCAATACGATTTGATATTGCTCTATATCTTTGTTCTTTATTTTGCGGTATTTTAAAACCTTTGATTTTACGCTTAATGAATCATAACCAATAAATTTAGACTCGCCTTCCGCTAATATTATCCAGTCATCAACATTTAGTTCGGTTGCCGCGCGACTGCGTTCTTTTTGTTTTTGCAGTTCTTCATCAAATTCGGTTTCATTTACGGTAAAACCATTTTCCGTAGCAATCAGATTCGTTAAGTCAATCGGGAAACCATACGTATCCAACAACTCGAATGCCGACTTTCCGCTTACTATTTTTCCACTTGTTTCTTTCAGTATGATATCAATACGCTTAAGCCCGTTTTCGAGTGTGCGCAGAAAGGAATTTTCTTCTTCCAGAATTACTTTCGCAACAAAATCCTGCTGTGCTTTCAACTCAGGAAAAACATTTTCAAATTGTGTAGCCAATACTGGAACTAACAAATGCAACAGCGGTTCTTTTCTGTTTAAGTAAGAAAAATAATAACGCACTGCTCTGCGCAAAATACGGCGTATCACATAGCCTGCTGCCGTGTTGCTTGGTAACTGACCGTCTGCAATGGTGAAAGCCACCGCCCTGATATGATCGGCCAACACGCGAAATGCAATAGCTTGTTTGCTGTCGCTTCGGTCATATTGTATTTGTACCAGTTTTTCTATATGCGCAATCGTACCCGAAAATACATCCGTATCGTAGTTGGAGGTTTTTCCTTGTATCACCCGCACCAAGCGTTCAAAGCCCATGCCTGTATCTACATGTTTGGCGGGCAAAAGTTCTAATGAGGTATCTTTTTTCCTGTTGAACTGAATAAATACATTATTCCAGATTTCTATTACTTGCGGATGGTCATTATTCACCAATGTTTTTCCGTCTGTATTTGCCCGTTCTTCATCCGTTCGGCAATCGACATGTATTTCGGTACACGGACCACAAGGACCGGTATCGCCCATTTCCCAGAAATTATCTTTCTTATTGCCGAGTAAAATGCGGTCTTCTGCTATCCACTTTTTCCATTCGTTGTAGGCTTCCTCGTCACGAGGGATATTTTCTTCCGCATTGCCTTCAAAAATTGTAACATACAAGCGGTCTTTATCCAATTTCAACACTTCCGTCAAAAACTCCCAACTCCAGGCTACAGCTTCTTTTTTGAAATAACCAGCACTTGGATTTGCAGGGTCTCCAAAGCTCCAGTTGCCTAACATCTCAAACATCGTGTGATGATAAGTGTCCACTCCTACTTCTTCCAAATCATTATGTTTTCCGGAAACACGCAGACATTTTTGCGTATCGGCAATACGGGCAGATTTGGGTTTACCTATGCCTAAAAAATAATCTTTAAACGGTGCCATTCCCGAATTGATAAACATGAGCGTAGGATCATTTTTAACCACTATGGGAGCAGAAGGCACTATTAGATGACCTTTGCTTTTAAAAAAGTCGAGAAAAGCTTGTCGGATGTCGTTAGCGGAAAGCGTATTTTTCATGGTGCGAAGATAATAATTCCTTTTGCAAGTAGTATTGTTACCATAAACAGAAGCAAGCACCAGCAACAAAATTCATGCATTGGGTTTAAGTATTTTTGAGTAAAATGGAGATAAAAAAGGGAAGAATAACATGAAAAGAAGTAAAAAGTCAGCCTCTTTAAAAAGTAAAAAAAAGAATAGACAAATATAAATATGTTGATAAAAACATACATTTTGCATTGTCATTGATGAAACAAATAATTACCTTTAGAAAAATGAAAAATAGGCAAACCGGTGTTTTTTTCAGTGACTACGTTATGAGCAATTCTCTCTCAACACTCTCGTCAGACAGACAAAACCTTATGTTTATATTGAAATTAGATAAAGTAACATAGTTAATCTAGTCTATTTTGCTAACTTTGAAGAATGTTTTACAGAAGGAAAATTATATTAGCACTACTGCAATTATTTGATAGACAAATTGACAAGATTAGTCTTCAAAAGTTGCTGTTTTTGTTTACTAAAATACAGAAAAAGGCTGAATATGATTTTATACCCTATCGATACGGATGTTATTCATATTCCGCAAATGCCGATTTGATAGCGATGGTCAAAAGAGGTATACTAAGCGAAACAACAAGTCATTTTATAAACAATGAAACAACGAATTATTTTAATGCATTAAAATCCGATGATAAAAAGTTGATGTTGTATGTGAAAGACAAATACGGTAAATTGAACGCAGATGCTTTGATGAAGCACACTTATTTAAACTTTCCCTATACAGCCATAAACAGCGTAAGAGCAAAAGAAATTTTAACGGCTGAGCAATTTGAAAAAGTAAATAACAGTCGCCCCAAAAGCAATAAAACAATTTTGTTTACCATTGGCTACGAGGGCATTTCATTGGAAGAATACTTAAATCGTTTGCTGAAAAATGATGTAAAAGTTTTGGTAGATGTTCGCAACAATCCCTTAAGTATGAAATATGGGTTTAGCAAAAGTCAACTACAACGCTATTGCATTAGTTTGGGTATTGAATATGTACATTATCCCGAAGTTGGAATAAAATCTGAACAACGACAAGAATTAAAATCACAAGCAGATTACGACAAATTATTTAAAGTTTATCGTGATAATAATTTGACAAAAACAACATCCTCTCAAGAGAAAATTTTAAACTTGCTAAAAGAAAACAAACGTATTGCCTTAACTTGTTTTGAAGCGAACATTTGCCAATGCCACCGTAAACATTTAGCTGAAGCAATTGAGAATTTGCCTAATTTTAATTATGAAGTAAAGCATATTTAAAAATGGCAAAGAAAAAAGTTTTAATCACTCTAAAAACCTATCCAGCCATTTCAAGTAAATATGATGAATTGGTTTGCACAGCAGGATTTCTTGAAGACGGAACTTGGATTAGAATTTATCCTATTCAATTTCGCAAAAAATCTTTTGAAGAACAATACAAAAAATACGATTGGATAAAAATTGACCTTGTGAAAAACACAAGTGATTTCAGAAAAGAAAGCTACCGACCTGTTTCTTACGATACGGAAATAAAGATCCTGGACCACTTAGACACTAAAAGCAATTGGTTACTAAGAAAAGAAGTTGTGTACAAAAATAAAGTTTATACAAACATTACCGAACTTATTACAGAAGCCAAGAACAAAGAAATTATGACTTCATTGGCTGTATTTAAACCAACTGAGATAATTGACTTTACTATTGAACAAGTGGAGAGAGAATGGGATAAAAAGAAACTTGAAAAGTTAAAAAAAGACAGAAGTAGCAATTTATTTGCCCAAGAAAATGAAGATTTATTTGAAGCAGTACAAAAACTTCCGTACAAATTTTCTTATATTTTACTCGACTGTAATGGAACGAAAAGTAAAATGATGATTGAAGATTGGGAAATAGGACAACTTTATTGGAATTGCCTTGCATGACATGAGGGCAACGAGTCTAATGCAGTTGCAGATGTTAAGAAGAAATATTTTGATGATTTTGCAAAAACAAAAGACTTACATTTATTTCTAGGCACATCTCAACTTCATCATCTAACAAGCAAAAATCCGTTTATGATTATCGGCACTTTTCACCCAAAAATAGACAAACAAACATCATTTTTTTGATAGCAAATGACAAGAGGTAATACCAATAACATCCATATCCATTTCACAACTTCACTATATACCATTTATTTTTAATATTTATTTTATTATATTAACAAGCTATATAACTATTCGTATTAATTCACTCATATTAAGACCAAATAATGAACAAAACTGTCCTGCTCATCCCTGAAAAAACAGATTTTGAATTTGAACAAGTTTTTAAATCCTGGACAGATAAAG
>DAOQII010000183.1:0-5160 GCA_035339455.1 Chitinophagales bacterium | reverse complement strand
AAACGGCTTATGCTTTATAGCCATTTAGGCAAATACTTGTATTTATATCAAAAAATACGCTGAAAAAAAATTGTACATTTGCTTAGAAGTTTATCGTAGAATATAATATAGCTTACTACAGTAAGTTATATTCGTTTGCTTTAATTTTCTGTCACTTTTAAAATCGCTTTATGGAAATATTTACAAGAAAAACACGCCAATTTGTTAATGATGATTTTGTATTAAAGAACTGGCAAGATATTGAATCGTATTATACAGAACTCAGCAACAGAGCGTTGCACAATACAGATGATATCTTAGCTTGGCTATCAGACCGAAGTGAAACAGATTCCATTATTGATGAAGAATATCGATGGCGGTATATTCGCCAAACCTGCGACACCGAAAATGAGCAATACAAACATGAGTATGAAGATTTCATTCAGCATGTCATGCCCAACTGGATGTTGTTGACGAATGATTTGAATAAGAAACTGGCAAACAATCCGCATACGGAGCAACTTGATAAAGACAGATTTTTTATTTACCTGAGAGGGTTAAAAAAACAAATCGAGATTTTCAGAGAAGAGAATATTCCGCTTACACAACAGATACAACTCCTTTCACAAGAATATGGTGCCACTATCGGAGCGATGACCATAGAACATAACGGGCAGGAATATACCATGCCTCAAGCCTCCGTTTTGCTTCAAAATCAAGACAGGAAACTTCGCAAAGATATCTTCGACAAGATTGCCGGGCGGCGACTAAAGGATAAACAAAAACTCAATGACTTGTTTGACGAGTTGTTGAAATTGCGCCATCAAATGGCATTAAATGCAGGATATGCTAATTTCAGAGATTATATGTTTGATGCTTTGGGCAGATTTGATTATGGAGTAAAAGAAAGCGAACAGTTTCATCAGGCAGTATTGGAAGAGGTTACTCCGATGCTGAATTCATTTTATGACGAACGCAAACAAGCTCTGGATATCTCTTCCTTACAACCCTACGATTTAGAAGTGGATATTCATAATGAAGCTCCGCTAAAACCATTTGCAACAGAGAAAGAACTAATTCAGAAATCAGTACAATGTCTGCATGAAACAGATGCCTATTTTGCAGAATGCATAGAGGTGATGAACAACATGAAACATCTCGATTTGGAATCGCGCAAAGGCAAGGCTCCCGGTGGTTATAATATGACGTTACCGGAATTGGGTGTGCCATTCATTTTTATGAATGCTGCAGGTACACAAAGTGATGTAGAAACCATTGTTCATGAAGCCGGACATGCAGTGCACTCTTTTTTAACCCGTGATTTACCCTATAATTTTGATCAGGAGATCACCTCAGAAAATGCGGAATTGGCTTCGATGAGTATGGAATTGATGAGTTTCGACGGATTATCGTATTTTTACGATGAACATAATAAAAAAAGGGCTATTCGCAATCATCTGAAGCGTATCATTGGCATCATGCCCTGGATTGCCTTAGTAGATAAGTTTCAGCACTGGATTTATTTACATCCCGGGCAAACGGCTGAGGAACGTGAGAGTAAATGGCAAGAAATGCATGGTCAGTTTTATGGCAATGTACTCGACTGGAAGGACTATGATGAACTGCAAAAAATATTTTGGCATAAACAATTGCATATCTTTGAGGTGCCTTTTTATTACATCGAATATGGCATAGCACAATTAGGAGCAATTGGCGTCTGGCGCAACTATAAACAAGATAAACAAAAAGCCATTCAGCAATATAAAGAGGCCTTAGCTTTAGGTTATACGAAGACCTTGCCCGAAATTTATCGTACAGCTGGGGTTGCCTTTCATTTTGATCGTGCTTATGTAAAAGAACTGATGCAGTTTATTATGGATGAAATCAGTAAGGTATAAGTTTTACCTGTTTGTAAACCCATCGGCGCATTCTTTTTAATCCTGCAAAGCAAGAAGTCAAATGTGAAACATTTCCTACATTTTCAATATAGACATTGTTATTTGTCGTTCTGAACTGATTATAGGCGAGTGTCGAATTTTGAGGTTTAGCAACTTCATCAGCAGCGCTGTAATAAAAATAAATCGGCGTTATAGGGTTTGGATTATTGAGTAAATCGTTTTCAAATAATGCATTCCAAAAAGGATGTTGAGGATTCGTCTGAAGCTCATTTCTGAAATCGGGTTGCAGCATGTTTGTTGCATAAAGTGGAAATCGTGTTAAGATAGTATCTTCGGGCAGGTGTGAGGAAAAAACAGATGAACACAACGAGTCGTAAGGATGTTTAAGGTAAGATGAATAATAGGGGTAAAGCTGTTTCGTTTCCTGAATGCTTCTTATTAAATATGGAAAAACCGATGTATAAGTGTAAGCCGCAGAATCTGTAATATATGACAGCTGCTGACTGGCCTTAAAGGAGTATATCCCGGAAATCAGGATAGTTAGCTTCACATTAAAATCGCGGCTATACAATCTTTCTATCTTGTTTAAAGTAGCTAAACTGGCATGAGCCCCCTGTGAATAGCCGGCTAAAATAAGCTCATTCATGATAGTTACTGCGGAGTTCGTCTTAGCAGATAAATCGGTGAGTGTACGAGTAATATCAATGACAGCATTTGTTTCTTCTTTTGCATTGAAAAAGTGATGTGTTGCAGTTACATCGCCAATACCAATGTAATAAGGCACACAGACTGCTGCGCCTGATTCAGAACATAATAATGCAGCCATATTGAATATATCTTCTGTAGTATCGGCTTTTATGTTGTATTTAGAAAATATGGCACCATGCTGCAAAGAAATTACAGGTATCAGCATTCTGCTGATTACCGGAAAGCAAATTATTCCTTTTGCCAGGCATGCTTCATCTTTATAGTTGGTAGTACGATAGGTAACTTCATAAATGTTTACCGGATATATGCAAGCAATACCGGTAGACGCACCCGTGGTATCAATCAGGTTGGAAATCTGCTGAGCGGATAATTGTTGTACAAAGCGGTAGCTTTCTAAAGTTGAAGAGGTAAATAAACTCTGCTGAATTTCAGACCCTTTCTTACAGCTAAAGATGAGTAGTAGCGAAATCGAAAGTAAAAACCAGCGAACCATCTTATAAAAAAGGCAGTTTTATCACCTTTGCTTTAAGCAATTTTCCCCGGATATCAATATAAATGACAGCATCTTGTGCAGAATAAATAATATCAACATATCCCATACCGATCCCATATCCTAAACTTGGAGACTGAGTGCCCGAGCTTACTTCGCCAATCTGATTTCCATGTTCATCTTTTATCAAATAACCATGGCGGGGAATGCCTCTGTCTATCATTACAAAGCCGACTAATCTATGTTTTAGCCCGTTTTGTTTTTGTTCCAATAGAATTTCTTTGGCAATAAAATCCTTGTTGAATTTTGTAACCCAGCCTAAACCGGCTTCTAATGGCGAAGTTGTATCGTTAATATCATTTCCATATAAACAATACCCTTTTTCCAGTCTTAGGGTATCGCGTGCACCCAACCCGATAGGCTGTATGCCGGCATCTTTGCCAGATTCAAAAATTTTATTCCAAATATCAACGGCATGTGATTTATGAAAGTATAGTTCAAATCCACCTGCTCCGGTATAGCCGGTATTGGAAATGATGACATTGTCAACTCCGGCAAAATTGCCTCGGGCAAAACGATAATATGGAATTGCAGACAAATCTACAGACGTAAGTTTTTGTAATATCTCTTCAGCTTTAGGTCCTTGAATAGCCAGCAAAGCTGTATCGTCAGAAATATTGTGCAATTCTGCCCCATCGGTATTGTTTTCATTAAACCATGCCCAGTCTTTATCTATATTTCCTGCATTGACTACACAAAGATAATTGCCATCGTCTAAATGATAAACCAATAAATCATCTACAATTCCCCCATTTTTATTAGGCAAGTAAGCATATTGTGCCTGACCACGTTCTAATTTGGCTACATCATTAGAAATTATTTTTTGTAAAAAAGGAAGTGCTTTTTCTCCTTTTATCACAAATTCGCCCATGTGAGATACATCAAATACACCCACTTTTTGTCGTACACAATTGTGTTCTTCAATATCAGAGGTATAGCGGATAGGCATATAGAAGCCTGCAAATTCAGCCATTTTAGCACCGAGTGATTCGTGTATTGCTGTAAGCGGAGTAGTTTTCATACTGTAAAAGTAAGGAATATTTAATCGCCTGAAAAGTCATTACTCTTTCGATATCAAAATAACGATAAAAACAAGATAAATTAGTGCTAATGACCGGCATAGCATACGCATGACTATTGATTAAGAATCAATCTCGCTTGCCTATGGAGCTACGTTGACTTTAGTAACCTGAGTTCGGGATAAAACGAGGTGGTTCTAAAACAATAAAATCAACTATTTTGAATATTCGACATTAAGTCATACTTAATTTAACGACTAATTTTAACGAATTCTAATTAAAAGTTACCGAATACTCATTAAAATAAATCATAATAGAGAACAGATTTAGTTTTACATCAAAATAAATTCTAATGAAAAAACTAAATTTAAAACTAGCAAGCAAATCTCTTATCCTGCTTATAGGAATGAGTATCTTTTTTGTCGGATGTAAAAAAGATAAAACCACACCCGACACGAACAATTACGGCAGTATAAAAACCGATAACTGGCGTTCAAACATTGGTACTGAGTATACGGTAGAGGGTTATTACGACGAAGAAAACGGTATAGGAAAAATATACGCCAACACGAAAGACAGGCTGATGGACGGGCTGATGCAGCAGGAAAATTATATCCTGATTGAGAAACCGGATGCAATCACCTACGTGCCTGATTTCAGACCCTATATCGGTAAAAAAATTAAAATTACAGGCAAGTTGAAAGCCGCTATTGAGCCTAGTCTGGTAAACAGCGCACAAATGTCTGGTATTGGCGATAAATCATTGGCAACAATTAAAACGTCTTTAGTTTCAGTAAGTGATAGTGTGAGCTTGTTTGCACCGGCAACACGTCTTTCATTTTGCAGCTTATATCCCATATTGTGCAGTGGTATCCAGTTCAACTATAATAAGGTTGCATTTTTATACAGTGGCGGAATAGATGCTTCAAATGCTCATACTCGTTACTATAATGATATTAAAGTATTGTACTGGCTTTTGAAAAATAAATACGGCTTCTCTGATGCT
>DAOQII010000182.1:0-5200 GCA_035339455.1 Chitinophagales bacterium | reverse complement strand
AAAAATGAGATATAAACTTAATCAGCGGAAAAATTTATCCCACTTTAGCTGTAGTATGTTATTAAATTCTATTGCTTAATAAATTTCCCCGAATACAAATCCATGTTTTTTGAAAGCACTTTTACAAGATATAAGCCTTTTGCTAAATCAGGTAAAACATAATTGCTTTCAGCTTGCTCATTTTTGTAAATTAATTCTCCTACGGCATTAAAAATCTCAAGTTGAGCTATTGCAATAGTAGTTGATGGTTGAATTATAACAGCATTTTGTTGAGAAGAATAATAAAAATTAAACTTCTGGAAGTTAGCTTTGATTGCTGTAACAGTGGACGTATCTTTTACAAATAACACAGTATGAATAACAGAGTCGCAAGATGAAGTAGTCAGTAAATTACTTTGATAAGTACCCGCTATGCTTGTTTGATTTCCATCAGGCAGGGTGAATGTTTCACCTTGTAAAATGGTGTCAAATTTGGTGATGTCATAAACCGGAGAAACCGACAGATATACTTTAACAACAGAATCGCAACCGGACACAGCGGCGTAATTGTGTTGATAGGTACCCTGTGTTGCAGCAGTGCCACCCCAAGGCAAATTATAACTTTCGCCAATACAAATCACTGGATTAAATTCGATATTGTAAGCAGGATTTACTGTAAGATTAATTGCTAAAACAGAATCACATCCTTTAGTAGTTTGGTAGTTGTGTTGATATAAGCCTGATGTATTTGCTGTTCCACCCCAAGGAAGTGTAAAATTTTCTCCTTGACAAATTTCAGCTGATTGCGTAAATTGATAAGATGGATTTTGTGTAAGATTGGTGATAATGACAGTATCAAGACCGCTTGAACTTGTAGCCACTACAGATTCGTAAACACCCGGAAGTGAAACGGCACGTCCATCCGGAAGTAGGTAGCTGTTGCCTTCACAAAATTGTGTATTGACCGTGTTTTTAACAAATGGGATTTGTCTTAATTTTACATTTACGGTGTCAATTTTTCCGTTAGTCAAGGTGAGTGTTACATATTTAGTGATGTAGCCTGTTTTTTCAAATTTCAGAGTAGTAGAGCCTGCTTTTGCTGTTCCGGTTCTGTATTTTCCGGAAAAATCAGTAGTAGCGGTAATACTCGTGTCCACGATTGTCATAGTAGCAGCTATTATGGCGGCATTGGTATTCGTATCGGTTACAGTTCCTACTATACGGGCAGCTCGAACCAAAGTAGGTTTTACGACAAACATACCAGCTATCATGTCACTAAGTGTAAAAATGCCAGAGTGATAATACCCATAAGCGCCCCACACACCATTCTCTGTTCTGGTTGAACCTGGTTGTGTATCATAATAACCAACGGTAATTACATTATTGGGGTCTGAAATATCAAAAATTGCTAAACCATCTGAATAGTATGATGTATACGCAAAGTTTTCATCAATTACGTGTACATTGTGTGCAATTTCCTGATTAGTCGGGTTAACCTTAAATTCCGATAATTTGCGGATATTGTTTAAATTACTGACATCAAAAGCTTCCACCGGATAATTATAAACCTCATGAGTAACAAAAAGTGTTTTACTGTCTTTTGATAACCACATATTATGTACTGTTGAGTAGGCAGTTGTAAAATCTTGCAATTTTATTGGGTTAGCTTTATTAGTTACATCCCAAACGGTAAATCTGTTATTGTAGACATGTGCTTGATACATGATATTGTCTCTCACATAACAATCATGTACGTAATTAAGTGAGGTGCCTGCTGCGGAAGGAGTATATCCGACAAATACCGGTTTTTTAGGGTTGGGTTTTAAGTCATAAATAGCCACACCATTTTGACCGGAATTTCCCACTTTAAATCTGCCACCATTCAAGTATAAAAATCCCTGTATGGTATCTATATATAAAGAATGTGTCCTGAAAATTGAATCATTTATCGTAGTACCTCTGAAAGTATCCACTTTTCCTGCTGGAAGAGTAGATAAATCGTATATCAATATACCTTCGCTATTAGTATTTCCATTATTGTCTTGAGTAATGTAGGCAAATGATCTGTAAGTCTGACACTCACGCCATAAGCCATTAGAACCCGGAATAAATTTGACTTCTACCGGAGAGGTCGGTATGCTTACATCCACAATAGAAAGTCCTTTCGACGTACCTATTAGTCCGTATTCTTTTTGAGTAACAGGATCTACATATCCCCAAGAACCGGATAGATTTTGACCCGAATAAGTTTTTCTGGCGAGTAATTGCACATTATATTGCGCATCTACTAATGTAATACCTAAGTAAGTCAGTAAAAGAAAAGTGTATATTTTATGCATAAATTTAGTAATGCATAAAAATAATACAATTTTTTCTTACATCAATACTCTTATTCCACCGGATTGAGCAAAAAAGTACCGTTTACCAATTTGTATAAATTGAGATGGGTGTTGTCGTAATAATCTACGCTGTTTTCTTTATTAATAATGGGCTTAAAGTTGAATTTGTTCTGCGTGTTGTCAAAATCAAGCGTGTTGATATAATTATTATCGGTTAAGGTTTGATGCTTGTCGATCATATAAAGCAGATGCATCAGTATATCATAAGCCTGATATGCCGTTTCATCCGGTTTTTTTACATATTTCAAGGTATATCTGTCTGTAAATTGTCTGAAATTGATATTGTCTGAATTATATGGATAGGCTGTAAACACATTATCCGTGAGTTTTAAATCAGCCAGACCCTTGGAATATCGCAAACTTGACGAAGTATAGATATTGAGTTTGTTTTTTAGCGGTTTTAATTTGCCCAACAGACTTTTTATATAAGGCTCTTTAGATGAATAAATCAATACCATGCGCTCACTCAAAGTATCTGCAGCATATAATAGTTTGGCAGCATCATCCCAGCTTTTTACCGGCGTGTATTTAATGTTGGATACTTTAAGGTTATTTTCTGCTAGGTCTTTCAAAATAGTAATACTTTCAGCTGTCGAATCTGTACCATCGTAAAGCACTTCTATGGTTTTATATGGATGATTTTTTTTCATTTCGTCCAATAAAAAACTGTACTGGCTTTTCAATGAGGCATTTGCATTAAAATAATAAGGATTGTTTTTGATATACATAGAATTGACTAATGGAGAAATCATAGGAATATGATTTTGCAAAGCATAGTCAGCTACCATTTTTAGCGTTTTTGAATAAAGTGGACCAATGATAAAATCTACTTTTGGAAATGGCTTGGAGGACAACGCTTTTTGCACCGAAGCCGAATCGTTTTTTACATCCAGAAAATACACGTTTGCCGTAAGCGAATTGTTTAAAATGCGCTGTTTTGCCAGTTGTGCTCCCAGATAAAACTCAATGGCATCTGTAGATTCTGTACTCAGTATTTTTGTAGAGTCCACAATAAATTTACCAATAGGAATTTGTTCCAGATTAAATGGCAAAAGTATGGCAATATTGTATTTTTTATACGGATCATTTACCGCCGAAACCTCAGCCACAATTGGCTTTGTTTCTTTCACTGTGTTATCTTTTATGTCAAAAATGACAGGTTTTACAGTAATAGAATCACCGCTTTCCTTAGCAGATGGAGAAGGTTTCTCAATGGCTACAATTTCTGCATTTTTAGTGGTTGTAATTTTCTTTGCAGCGCAAGCATTTAATGCAAACAGCATAAAAAGTAACATCCATATCTTATTCCCACTCAATAGTTGCAGGTGGTTTTGAACTGATATCATAGACAACTCTGTTTATTCCTTTTACGTTATTGATTATTTCATTCGAAATTCGTGCCAAAAACTCGTAGGGCAAATGACACCAGTCTGCCGTCATGCCGTCCACCGACGTAACTGCCCTCAAAGCTACAACATTTTCGTAAGTTCTTTCATCACCCATTACACCCACACTTTGCACCGGAAGCAACATGACGCCGGCTTGCCATACACTGTCATATAAATTTTCTTTTTTTAAGCCATCAATGAATATTGCATCAGCTTTTTGCAGCATCAGCACTTTTTCAGGTGTAATTTCGCTGAGAATACGTATGCTCAAACCGGGCCCCGGAAACGGATGGCGATGTAAAATTTCTTCGGGTAAACCCAGATACGCACCTACTTTCCGCACTTCATCCTTAAATAATTTTTTAAGTGGCTCTATTATTTTGAGGTGCATTTTTTCCGGTAGCCCACCGACGTTGTGATGTGATTTTATTTTTGCAGACGGACCGTGTACAGAAACCGACTCGATAACATCGGGATAGATTGTTCCTTGCCCCAGCCATTTTACATTGTCCAGCTTTTCAGCTTCTTCCTGAAATACATCTATAAAAACCTTGCCAATGGCTTTTCGTTTTGCTTCAGGATCTGTCTTACCTACTAATTCAGCATAAAATTTTTCTGAAGCATCCACGCCAATCACGTTCAGTCCTAAATGTTTGTAAGAATCGAGCACGTTATCAAATTCATTTAAACGCAACAAACCGTTATTGACAAAAATGCAAGTGAGCTGACTGCCAATGGCTTTATGCAATAATAACGCAGCTACAGAAGAATCTACCCCGCCTGATAAACCGAGTACAACATGGTCTGTTCCAATAGTGTCTTTGATTTCAACAATGGTTTCATCAGCAAATGCACCCGAAGTCCAGTCTTGCGAACAATGACAGATATCTATTGCAAAATTTTTTACGAGTTGTTTTCCGTCTAAAGAATGAGTAACTTCCGGATGGAATTGAATGCCATAAACCTCATCTGTTTTATGTTTATAAGCGGCGACCGGGATGGCATCCGTGCTGGCTAAAAGTTCAAAATCATCGGGCAACTGCAAAATAGAATCGCCATGGCTCATCCAAACCTGACTGCCTCTGTGTATGTAAGAAAAAAGTTTATTTTCTGATTCGATATAATTAAGATTTGCTCTGCCATATTCCCGCTTTTGAGAACGCTCAACTTTGCCGTTATGAATATGGGCAATATATTGCGCACCATAGCAAACAGCTAAGAGCGGTTTTTTATAGGTATTGACAATATCTTTCACAGGAAACTGAAGTGCATTTTCCTCTAAAACAGAAAATGGAGAGCCGGATAAAATAATACCGCTGAATGTGGTTTTTTCTAATATACTATGCGCATAATAAGGATGAATTTCGCAGTAGATATCCAGTTCGCGGATTCGACGGGCAATTAGTTGGGTATACTGGGAACCGAAATCAAAAA
>DAOQII010000181.1:0-5240 GCA_035339455.1 Chitinophagales bacterium | reverse complement strand
ATTATTCCTAATTATGCTGTAATTATTATTTTGCAAGATAAATAAAATTGCCGGATATGTTTTAGAGATTTTATTTATTACTAATAAGAAGCAACTTATAGCAAATTGGCATAGTTTGCATATTTGCGCATTAGTAAAGATATTCTGCTCCTATATTTTTATATCTGTAGGTATTGCGCTATTTTTGCGCTACAATTTTTATATTATGAATATGATGCGTTTGTTTGTTAAATACCGTTTTTACGGCTCTATCGTTTTGCTGATTATTGGAATCTTAATCCAAATATTTGTTCATAAAGGGTATACCTGGTCTATATTTATTTACATTATCTCTGTGTCTATTATCTTGTTCGATATTTTCATAGGACCTATGCGTTATTTGCAAAAGCAGGTGGAAGCCGGAGATATTGAAGGAGCAAAAGAAACCATGTCCTGGATAAAATTTCCGAATCTATTAATAAAACCGGTCAGACAAGGTTATTATATGCTGAAATCGAATTTTGCTATGGCCAACCAGAATTTGGATGAGGCAGAGGCAGATATCCGCAAGAGCCTGGCCAGTAAAAGTGATTTGCTTGGAGGCTCTCAGGAAGGATTACAATATTTGCAACTCGGCACTATTGCCTTACAAAAAGGAGACCAAAAAGAAGCCTTGCGCAATTTGAAAACCGCCTTGCAAAAAGGCGTACCGGATGATGATAATCTGGCTACCATCTATCTGCAGCTTTGCACCATTTACGCACAGCGCCGCGAAATTAAAGTTGCCAAAGAATATTTGCGCCGTGCTAACAACTGCAAAGTAAAAAGCGAGGAGCTGAAAAAACATCTTAAAGACATCAACAAACAAATGGCGAGAGCCTGATGCAGGAAAAGTTCTAATATAAAAACCTACTGTTTTTTATTGCTGATAACAATATCCGGTTATTGTTTATAAATTTTAGCTTCCGCTTATTTAGAACCCCTTATTTTTATCAGGTGAGCGTGCATCAATATCAAATGGAAAGCCTGCCTGTGCCGGTAAAAATTATCGTGGAGACCCGAAACACTTCTCGTGTTTCTTTGGGTAAAGACGCGGTAATTGTTAGGTTGCCCAGTCATATTTCCATTGCAGAAAAAGAAAAAATGGTAAAACAATTTCTGGATTGGGCAAAATCAACCATCAGTCAAAACAAGTATTATGCAGAACATACTCACAAGCTTGATTATTATCAAAACAGAGAACTCCGCATATTTGGCAAATCTTTTTTTGTTAGAATCTATATAAGCACAAACACTCAGCATAAGCTCAATTACAGAGGAGACGACCAGTTGCATATTTCCCTCAATGAAAATATAGATGAGCAAAAACAAGTAAAAGAAATTCAGCGATTCCTGCTTCGTTTTTCTGAGCGATATTTTTTAAAAAGTATGCAAGAAAGAGTCTTGTACTGGAACGATGTTTATTTTAAAGAACGTATTGAAAAAGTAGTGTTAAAGCATACGATTTCCAGCTGGGGAAGCTGTACTGCACAACGTAAAATTACATTGTCTACCAAATTGCTCCTGATGCCGCTACAGGTTATTGACTATGTCATCATTCACGAACTTGCCCATCTTAAAGAAATGAACCACTCGCCCAAATTCTGGAAGCATGTAGAAGCCGTAATGCCGGATTATAAACTACAGCGTAAATGGTTAAAAGCTTACGGCAACTCTGTGATGTTTTGATAAAGGATGCATTCTCGGGTTACGCTTATTTTTTCTACTTTTGACAACATGAAATCTCAGCGTTTATTAAGTCTTGTATTGCTAATTGTTTTAACTGTTTTTGTTTTGTCCTCATGCAAATACAGTAAAGAGCCAAAGCAATTCAAGTTGGATCATCTGTCTTTGTCCTATCCATCATATTTGCAACAAGCTCAAGATGTTTACCCTTCTGCCCAAACGATTTTTCAGGCTAAAAACGGCTATCGGGATGTCTATTTTATTTTAGTAGACTGGGGCAACAATTCGGGTGACAGTATGTTTAATGTAATAAGTGATTCTGTTGTAAACCAGCTCAAAGCGAATTTGAAAGAAGTGAATATCGAAAAATCAGATTCCTCTTTTACAATAAACGACATGAAGGCTCGTGAAGCGCAGGTATCGGGTATATTATCACAGCACGGTATGGATATTCGCTTTTTGTTTGATCTTGTTATTTTCCAGACCAAAGACGGGCACATCTATCAAACTGCAGGCTGGCTGATGCGCCATAAACAACAGCTATGGCTAAAAGATCTGCAAAAAGCAGCGTTTTCATTACGTATAAATTAAAAATTGCGTTTTTTAGTTGAATTCAGTCTAAATGGACAAGAATATTATATTTTTATAAAAAAAACATCAATAATCACCAATGAAAAATGCATTCCTGATTTTACTTTTATCTTATCTGGTATTCTGCAATCAGCATGTCAATGCTGATCCTGTAAAACGCTACTACGACAAGATGGATTTAGCAAAAGATATAATAGATGCCGTATTGAAAAACAATGCTTTCAGGCTGGAAGCTATTACTCAATCCTTGGTGATTCCATTTACTGAATACAAGAGTATTGTTTTTCCTTTATACATTGAAGACAGTTTGGCTACGTTTGAGTCATTCCCCAAAAATGAAGTTTATCCGGTGTCGTTATTGCTTAAAGATTCTTTGAATTACAATCATTTTATTGCAGATTTTTATTTTGGTGAATATATCGGCAAGCTTCTGAACGATCCGGATAATTTAAATCCCTTTGGTAAAAATATTTATATCGCATTTGACAAAGAGGAGGATTCAATATCTACCCAAGTGAATAAAAACTATTTGGGTATATTATACGAAACCGATGGCTATGTAAAAGTAATTAATCTGGAAGCGCTCATAACATATAAGCATACACTTTATTCCATGCGACAAACAAATTATCATTCTTACAAGAAAGATGATCTGCCGGCATATTTATTTAAAAGGAAATTACCGGACAACATTGCAGTATATAAGTACGAAAACAAGAAATTTATAAAGTATACAAACGACACCCTGCTATTTGATGATGTAGATTATAGTAATTATACTAATGAAACACAAGTTAGTAATATTGAAGAAAATGATATAATACCGGTTACAATTGATACCATAGCATATGAATCGCCCAAAGAATCTGAAGTTTATGACCGAGCCTCAGAAATGCCAGAATTCCCAGGCGGTACAGCTGAAATGTTGAAGTATGTCTCTAGATCAATAATGTATCCGAAAGCGGCAAAAGAAAAAGGCTTAGAGGGAAAGGTAATTATCAAGTTTTATGTGGACACGGATGGCACGGTAAAAGATCCTGTCGTATTAAAAGATGGTGTTGGTGGCGGCTGTGCCGAAGAAGCATTGCGCATTGTAAGAAGTATGCCCAAGTGGAAGCCGGGATATGATAATAGTGGGAGCAAAGTTAAAGTATATTACATCATACCCATTACGTTTAAATTACAATGAAATATTTTCGTTTAGAGAATTTCTGATTAAACTTTTTTCATTTTATTTAGTCAAAGGAAGAAAATATCCATTATGAAAAATGTTTCATTATTCATCTTGTCTTTATTTTTGATTTTTGGGACAACCAACTTTACATTGGCACAAAAAAATCACGGGCAAAAGCTGAACCAAAACAAACAACAGAACAATAAGCCACAGAAACAGCAGTACAACAAAGCAGACCAACTTAAGTCGCCACAACAAAAAACACAAGGGCAAAATAAAACGTACACGAATAAAGGAGAAAATAAGTCTAATAATAAGAACGGGTACTATCATTCACAAAACGTACACAAGCAAGTATATGTACACCATTATTCCAGAAATAAAGTGGTGGTGGTAAAACCCAGAGTGGTAAAAACATATACGGTTTTGCCGGTTGGCTACACTACTTTATATTGGGGTAATCGCAATTATTATTTCCATAACGGATGGTACTATCATTGGCACAAAGGTATATATACCGTAGTGCCACCACCATTCGGCATTCGTATAAAGGTTTTGCCAATTGGCTACAGAACAATATATGTAGGCGGTTTGCCTCGCTATTACTATTCAGGGGTATATTACCAACAAATTGACAATGAATATGAAACCGTTGAGCCAGCCGAAGGAACAATAGTTCCCAATCTTCCGGATGATGCTGAAGAAATAACCATGGATGGAACTACTTATTACACCTATGATGATATTTTATACAAACCCATCGTTACGAATGATGGTATGCAATATGAAGTGGCTGGCAAGCTGGATGATTGATTACAAATACCTTTTCCTAGCACGATCTCTTTGATTTCTATGAAAAAACTTTATTCGTTTTTCATTCGTCATCATTTGATAAAAGTCTGTTTCTCTATATGATTTCAAAAAAAACTGCAATTGGTATTTTTTGTTATTGACTTTATGTCCCCCTGTTAAAATAATTAGTTAAGATTTTCGTTTACGAATGATGAAAAATAATGAATTTTCTTAAACCACAACAGATACAATATTTCTGTCAGATTATTGTTTCGCTGAATTTTGACATGTTTTAGGATGCTAATCTTTTTTTAAACAAATTATCCTGTAATGTATTGATAACCTGTCTTTTGTGTATTTTATTCTTCTATTTTAAATATCATTACTCTAAAAATATACTCATTCTTTGTGAATTAGTTTTGTAAATTTACAGGTAAACACTATAATTTATTAAATGATAAAGACAATAGTAATCTATACAGGTTTAATCCTATCTGTTTTTTTAAATTCGTGTAAAAAGGATAAAAATCTACTTGAACAAAATATAAGCATCAGAATAGACAGTATTTTTCCTAATGAAGGAAATTACAGAACAGAAGTTTTAATTTTTGGAAATAATTTTGACCAACTACCTTCTTCCGCTTTTGTAACATTAAATAATAAGCATTGCACAATACTTTCAAAGAGCAATACGCTGCTTAAATTGAAACTTCCTGAAAGGGCAGGTTCCGGTGCATTTCAAATACATGCCGGGGCTCAGGTTTTTTCTGCTTATACTTTTTCCTATCATTTTATATATGCAACTAGTACGGTTGCTGGAGATGGAACAATAGGACTTCGGAATGGCCCGGGAAATCAGGCCCAATTTTATTACCCGGTTGGAATTGTAAAAGATTCTAAAGGCGATTATTTTATTACAGATTATTATAATAGTGTTGTACGTAAGATGGATAAAAATTATAATATAACTACTTATGCA
>DAOQII010000180.1:0-5248 GCA_035339455.1 Chitinophagales bacterium | reverse complement strand
TAAAAAATCAACTATTTTTTAATTGAAACGCTTATCCCGAACTCAGGTTAATAATAGTTTACCAAAATTGATAGTCATCCATATATAAATATACATGCTAATACATTTCTTTAGTCTCACGGATTATTTGGTGTCATACTTTTTTCTAATCGAAATATTTAAGTTCGCTTTCAGCAATTTCAATTACACGGGCAAACATATCTGCACGGATTTTTTCGTCCAAGAGTTGCTTTTCTAATTTTTAATTCTTTCAGAAAGAGTGATGTGTTGCTGCTCTAATTCTGATGGTGCCGGTTTCTTTTTTTTCAAACGCAAAGTATTAGTAACACCAAGATAATCTTTTTTTGCATAGGGGGTCAACAATTCCGTATTTGCGCATTCATTTTTGAAGAAGTCTATTGGATCGAATACCATACTAATCCAAAATTTACATTTAGTCAGATCGGATTCGAAATATTCGGCAATGATTTTTTTCTTAAACTCCTCAGAGAAATGACTAGGAATTGTCTTCTGTTTTTAACAGCACACGCTGCATTTTTGTTGTTTATTTTCTTGTTTATGTTTACACTTCTTTAAGTTATAAATGTGTAATCTTATTTTAGGACGAGATATACTTAAGTAAAATGTATACATTTTATTTCTATATTAAAAATCAGGATTTGAAATATTGAGTGATAATAGTTGCAAATGTTGCTTATGCTATTCTATGCATAAAATTAGCACGCATATTGAGGATTGTGAATCTGAAGTATATGGAATAGTTTTTACTATTCTTTGATTTTTGGGTTAGAGTTGGTTTTTTATTTTTTGTATCTATCCATGTAAAGTCATACCCATATACTGCAAAGCTGGGATATCACCATTGATAAACTACATTATATTTCGCTTATAGCTTTCCATCTTAGTTTGCACCATGGATTTAAATCGCTCAATTACCTCTTGCAAAAATTGTTCATCTACCAACTTCTCAACATCTGCAAAAGTACGCAAACGATCGTCGTCGTGAAATTTATAGGTCTGTTCCAGCATATTCCACTCAAATTTTATAGCATAGCGTTCACTAAGTTGCAAAACGGTAATTTTAATAATGGGATGATCGATATATCCTGCAATTCTCATACACAAATAAAATAAAAAAGAGCCGCTCTGTAAAATATTGGCGGCTCTTTTTAAAAATGTTTAAACAGAAATTAAGCTTGCGCTTTTTTGCTTGCTGTTTTGGCTTTAGAAGTTGCAGTTTTCACTTCTTTTTTTACTTCTTTAGCTACGTGGTTGGCTTTTTGTGTAAAGCTTCCTACTAAACCGTTTACTCTGTCACGGTTTCTGTTGAATGTAGTTTTTACGTCAGCCACTAAAATGTCAGCTTCTTCTTTCAAATCGCTTTGTACTTTTTCCATAGTAAAAGGACCTTTCAATTTAGCTTGAATTCTTTCGCTGGCAGCTTTGAAATGGTTTTTCAAGATTTCCACCTCTTCTTTACCTTCGCTTACTGCGTTTTTGTAAGTGTTTTCTACATTGTACTTTAACTCTTCCAAGTTAGTTTTTGCTTCTGTTTGAAAGCTTTCTACAGCATCTCTGAATTTTTGTGTGAATTCCATTTTTAAAAAGTTTAATTGTGAATAATTTTGATACTGCAAAGTTATACCTGATTCTGTTGCTTGTCAAATTTTTAAGGTTATCTGTAATTGACGATTAAATGTATTTTAGTTGAATGCTTTGTTACAGAATTATGAAACTTAAACTTAAATCAATATTGTCAGCTTAATTATGAAAATGGCGTTAATTTGTAATGTCTTTTTTGTTGGACATGTTAAATTAAAAATTTTCGATAAAATCAAATTTTCAGAAATTATTGAAATTTCATCAAAATTGATGAGTAGTTTTCTAATAATGTAACATAATGCTTTAAATATTGAATATGCATTGAATTGACACACTTCCGTAATTAATGTGTACTGGAATGATTTTTAACGCAGATCAGATAAATAAATTTAAGGGAAATTATAAAATTTAGAGATTTATTCAAAAGCAACATAAATATTAGTAAAAATAGCAGATTATTTCAGTATCTATTAACATATCTTCATTTCTTACAAAACGGATTTCAATCATTAATTCGTATTTTTGTAAAAAATAGGTAGTTTTTATGTTCTTGTTGTATGTTTTACAATCAAACAGAATATAATTATCTGTTTATCAATATTTTTTAACGAAAACTAATCTTATATAATGAGTTGTAACGGATGTGGAACGATAGGCGGAATGCCAAAAGGATGTAAAAATAATGGTCATTGTGCAACAGGGGGCTGCTCAAAGCTGGAAGTGCACGACTGGCTCAGCGATATTACCTATGATGACTATGCCAGATGCACCATATTTGAAGTGAGTTTTAAAAACGGATCTCGCAAAGGTTTCTACAGAAACGACAAAAATCTGGATGTGCAAACCGGAAATTATGTAATTGTAGAAGCCGCACAGGGATATGATCTGGGACAAATTACACTGAGCGGGGAGTTGGTTCGTCTACAAATGCGCAAAAAAAGAGTAAGAGAAGATTCGGAAGACATAAAACGTATCCAGCGCATTGCGAAAGAAAGTGAACTGACTTTGATGCATGAAGCAAGAGCCAAAGAAAAAGAAACCATGCTCAAAGCGCGTGTATTGGCACGCAATTTGGGTTTGGATATGAAACTTGGCGATGTTCAATATCAGGCTGACGGCAAAAAGGCTACTTTTTACTATTTTGCTGATGGCAGGGTTGACTTTCGTGAGTTAATTAAAGTTCTTGCTTCCGAATTTAAGATTAAGATTGAAATGCGTCAAATTGGAGCCCGTCAAGAGGCAGGTATTGTTGGCGGAATCGGTTCTTGCGGAAGAGAGTTGTGCTGTTCTACCTGGATGACGAGCTTTAAGTCGGTAAATACGGCTGCAGCCCGTTATCAGAATTTGTCTATCAACCAAACTAAGTTGAGTGGACAGTGTGGCCGACTAAAATGTTGTTTGAACTACGAGTTGGATACCTATCTTGATGCCCTTCGATTTGTGCCGGAAAATGCTGAAAAATTGAAACTGCAGGATGGAGAAGCTCGCCTGATGAAAACCGACGTACTGAAAGGGGTGATGTACTACCAGATTAATCACAGCGGTACTTTTTATCCCATTTCATTCGAAAACGTGAAAATGGTATTGGATATGAATGCACAAGGTAAATTCCCAACTGATTTAACTGAGCTGGCAGAAGAAGAAGTGAAAAAATCTAAGGATGAAGATGTATTGGAATTTGCGGATGTGGTAGGTCAAATATCTTTAGCTTCGCTGGACAAAAAGGATAAAAACAAAAGACACAAACATCACGGAAATAAACAAAGTAAAGATTCAATAAGACAGAATCAAAATCAACAGAATCAACAAAATAAGCGACCAAGAAATGAAAATAAAGGAAATAATCCTCACCACCAGAACAAACCTCGCCCGAATAACCCGGAAAAGCCAAAATAGTTTGTTTTTGTTTTTTATTTTATTGATTATAAGCTCATTAAGTGTATCTGCTCAAACTTTAAGTTTAAAACATTACCTGCCTGTTTCCAAAATGCCATGGGAATTCAGAAAGCAAATAAAAATTGTGAACGAAGAATTTAAAGTTGCCTATGATATACGCTTCGACAATTCAAAAAATGAAGTGCTGAACTATAAAGAAGAAGATATCCGTAAGATAATTACCACTGACAAAGAATTTGAAAAGATATTTCGTTGCCCGTTTTGGATAGCTATGGACAGTGCCCGCTATTGTAAGTTTATACCTGAACTGATAATGAAATTGACAGATACCACAACAGTTGGACTTTCAGATGCCGGAGATGTAACGATATGGTGCAGGGTAAAAAGCAAGCAATTGAAACAAAATTCGCTCAATTACCAAATAGATGACGACGCTTTTCGAATTTGCGGCAGAGCCAGTTGGATATTAAAAAGACTGACGAAAAATGAGTTTGGAATTATTTCTTGCAATCCTACTAAAGCAGAATTGATTGAAATTCAAAAGAAATGGATTAAATGGTTCAATAATTCATTGAAGGTGAAATAGGCTGATTTTATCCCAATAAGACACCTTTTACCGTATCTAATAACTCAACCACTGCAGCTCTGTCTTTGGCTTCGCCATATACACGCAATACCGGCTCAGTTCCACTGGCTCTTATCATCGTCCAGGCTTCATTTGGCAAATGATATTTCCAGCCGTCAAGATCTTCTTTGCGTTCAATAGTATATTTACCAAAAGCCTTATAATCATCATTTTTACAATGAGTTATCACTTTTTGTTTTATTTCTTCTGAAATATGCAAATCGTAGCGGTCATAATCAAAAGAACCCACGATGTCGTAAACTTCCTGTATCAGTTCTTTAATGGATTTTCCTGTTTTTGCCATAAATTCCATAAGCACCAATGCCATCCAAACACCGTCTCGTTCCGGAATATGACCTTTAATGGCAATACCGCCGCTTTCTTCACCACCCACCAGCACATCTTCATTCACCATAATTTCGCAGATATACTTAAATCCGACAGCGGTAACCTCTACCGGAATTTTATAATATGCACACAGATTTTTGATTTTTTCAGAAACCGTGAAAGAAATAACCACTTTTCCACTCATTCCTTTGTATTTATGCAAATAGTGAATGAGTAATAAAATAACATGATGAGAATCAATGAAATGACCTTCATCATCATAGCAACCTATCCGGTCGGCATCGCCGTCATTGGCAAATCCAAACTCGATATCTGTGGAATGCTTTATCAACTCAGAAAATTCCAGCAAATTTTTATGCAAAGGCTCCGGAGCTTGACCGTGAAATCCGGGGTTGTATTCGCAATGCAGATAGACCAAATTATCGGGCAATAACTTTCTTACCACATTTTGACCTGCTCCATACATGGCATCATAACCGAAAATCATACCGCAGTTCCTGATTGCATCCATGTCAAATGAAGCTTCCACATGGTCGATATACATTTTTTCCAAGTCATGATATTCAAACAAACCTTTAGCCTGCCATTCTTCCAATGAAGTTTTAGGAATTTCTGTTTTTTCGGGGATTAAACTCTCTACTATAGCAATATCGGCGGGAATGGTAGGCCCACCAAAATTTGATTTTAGCTTAAATCCATTATAACTAGGCGGATTATGTGAAGCTGTAATAACCACTCCGGCTGTGGTATTTAACTTTTTGCAACCCAAAGAAACCA
>DAOQII010000179.1:0-5252 GCA_035339455.1 Chitinophagales bacterium | reverse complement strand
AGAAATCAACTATTTTTTTCACCTTAATTTTCTTAACCCGAACTCAGGTTTATAAAAACCAAATGTAACTAAACTTCTATTGCAAGTGAGTTAAGTTAAGTTCAATTATTCGCTAATATTAAGCTTGAATATTTTCATTTATTTCTGGTTGGAAAAACCAAAAATGCGTTTGTCCATAATGTCGAACATCTTTGAGATGTTTGTGGTTTAAAAAATTATGTGCCGGTGATGTTTCTAATATGAATATTCCCATGGGCTTTAGCAAACCGCCATCAATAACCATATCCGGTATTTCATTGATGCTTTCAAGAGCATAGGGAGGTCCGGCAAAAATAACATCATATTGTTGTCTGCAAGTGCGTATATAGTGCAACGCATCGCCTTTGATAATTTTGTGATTGGGAATTTTTACTTCCTCACTCATTTTCTTAATAAAACCGATACTGATACTGCTCATATCTACAGAAGTGATATCCGTACAGCCTCTCGAAAAAAACTCCATATCCAAGCTGCCTGTACCTGCAAATAAATCCAGAAAACTGACCTTTTCAAAATCGATATGATTTTGCAGAATATTGAATAATGCCGATTTGGCAAAATCCGTAGTGGGACGAGCCGGAATGTTTTTTGGCGGATAAAATCGTTTGCCTCTTAAAGAACCTGAGATAATACGCATATACTTTTCTTACATCATTAATGACAACAAAAATAGACAGAATAAATTAAACTGAACTATTCATTAAAATAAATACTGTTGGGTATCAAGCCGACTTTAAAACTGTCTTGTGCTACGGCACTTTGATTATATCGATATATAGTACCTGAAGAAGCAAAATCTTTCGCATCACAAACCCATACATCTCCCGTGTAAGGATGTACATTTAGTCCATAGGCATATTTTTGCAAAAAGGCTTGAGCAGGCAGTTGCGTTGCCGTAACAGGTATAGTATAAATTTTATCATCTACAGAAAAATACAATTGTGTACCGGTACCGTTAATAGCTAAATTATCGGATGAACTGAAATCTGCAGAAGCCGGAATAAGCATAATTTCTTTAACTATTGTTTTTGTTGCAGGATTAAATCGGACTAAATAAGATGCAGATAAACGGTGTGGATAATAATCAGGAGCAGGATATTCTACATGACCTTTACACAAAATCCAAATAAATCCTTGTGCATCCAGTACCATTTCAGATGGATAATCACGAACGGTAACTTTTTCTTCTTCCACATCGCTGCCCGGATTAATGATGCTAAGTGTATTGTCATTTCCAAAGCCTCCGCTATTGGCAACAAATACTTTTCCACTAGCTTGTATCATTTCTTCAGGACCATTTCCTACTGTTATCGTTTTAATTACCGATTTCGTATTCAAATCTATAACAGCCAGCAAACCCGGAAAACTCCAGTTGCTGATATATGCTTTATTACTGTTTATGCCTAATGCATAACGCGGATATGTAATTGATTGTGTAATAACCGCAGTTTGTTTAAATGTAGACACATCAACCATGACAACTTTATTCGAATTATTCGCACAAATAATGCCCGTATTTCCTACACGCTCAAAAGACTGAATGACATCTCCCAAAACCGATGGTCTGTTTGCTGTTTCATAAATACCGTTTACTACATTTTTATTGTGAGAAATGTAGGATATATTCCCATTATTATGACCGAAGTTGCCTTCGTTAATTACAAAAGCAGATCCCGGTTCGACATAATTGGTAATGATTGTTGATTTTTCTTTATTACAGGCAATCAGTATTACACAACTGATTACAACTAATTTTAATTTACTGAGTGTTTTCATTTTTTAGATTATTTTGAAATGATAAAAGAATGGAAATTGAATAGTTGCGCAGCGGCTGCGCATATGCCCTGACAGATTCAAACTGGGTATTGGTGAGATTATTGATTTTAAATACAAAAGCACCCGAGAAGCTTTTATATGTCCCCGAAAATTTCAAAAACATATTGACTAAATGATACGGTTTTAATGAAAAGAAGGAATAGTTTTCTTTATCAGTAAATCGGAATGAGGTATAACTGTAATTTAAACCTAAATCGAAATACTGAAAATCAAAATCTGTGTTGAGCTTAAAAATGTGCTGCGGGCGATAGGCTAAATATTTATTTTTCAAATCCGCATTGTTTTCATCCTCAATAATTTGTGTGCGGTTAAACAAATAAATACCTGAAAGATTCCAAGTAAATTTCATTATTGGTGCAATTGATAAATCAAATTCATTTTCCAAACCATATCGTCTGACAGCGGCAATATTCTGAGGTGTCCAAACAACAGCATTTACAGGCAACCAAACAATATTGTTTTTTATTTGTGCATAATAACATAACGTTGAAAAATTAAATCGCAATTTTTCACTTTTGATCAAATGCAAAGCATGACGTAATTCTAGTTCCCATCCACTTTCATATTTCAAATCCGGATTTCCGCCCGGACTCCAGTAGCGATCATTCAAATCGGGAAAACGATAAGTATCTTTATATGAAATCTTCAAATCGTATTTATTTTTGAGATTAACAAGTGCTACATGTATGGAAAACTGTGGTCTGATGATTTTGTAGGAAGTAAAAGGAAATTCAATTTTTATTCCGGATGCCCAAAAACGTTTTTGAAAATACAGATTGCCAAAAACTTGACCTTGGTGTTCTTTAGCCACATTGGCATATTGCGGTACATTCCCTGATAAAAATGAATAATTATATCCGGTTGTGAGTTGCAGATAATATTTGCTAAAATCTTTACGAACCAAAAAGCTATGTGTCAGTCGGTTTGTTTTAGCTAATGTATTTACGGAATATATTGTGTCATCCGGATGAAATTTATCTTGATATAAAAGTTGCTCAAAGCTATGAGCAAGTAGTAATTCCAGCATGATTCTTTTCCTGAGTTTACCTGTATAACGCAAATAAGTTCTGCTATCCAAATCTTCCTGATACTTGCTGCTTGCTGCAAAAATCCCCATAAGTTGTGGAATTTGTTTATCTTTTGATAGAAGCAAGTTGCCAAAAGCAAGTTCACTGTTTTTACTTAGTTTAATAAAAAATTCATTGCTTGCACTCCATAGTTTTAGTTTATTATGAGAAACGGTATCCAATGGCATTCCGTCTTTGTAAACGTCGTAGTATGGAAAATTATTTTTAGCTGTTTGATAAATTCCTGTCGCATGATATTGTATTTTTTTATTTCCGGCATACAAGCTCATCGAATTTTTAAACGCATCGAATGAGCCTATATCACTTTGAAAATTCAAACCATATTTATTATTCCAGTCTGCACTTGTTTGCAAATCTAAAACTCCGCCTATTGAGTTGACATTATTTTCAAGTAGAATTTGGTTTATTGATGCTACCGGAATAAGCGATAAATCAGTACCTCCCAATGATGCTGAATTTAGCACTACACCATTCCACATTATTTTTGTGTGGTCATCAGCTGCACCACGGTATGTGAGGGATGCAATATTTCCCATTCCATATTCATTAACCTGTAAACTGGAATAACGCTGGAGCATTTCCATAAAACTTAATGGAATTTGTTTTACATATTTTTCGGGAATCAAATGCTCTACCCGACTAAAATTATGTATGATAGTTAAAAGATCAGGTTCGCTCTTATTGTCATTAATTAATACTGAATCCAAAACACCTCCGTTGATGGTATCTGGATAAATGACGGATTGTGAAAATGAAAATATGCTGGAAAAAGTATTCCATCCTAAAAACAGGCTTATGTAAATTAATCTTTTCATATTTGGTGTTTCCTCAGAACACTTAAATTTTTTGATAATCAAAGGCAGGTCTTCTGACTTATACTTTTACTGCACCTTCCCATTCCGAAGAACAGTGGTATTTGCAGTACGCCATGCGTGTATTTACAGCAACTGGGATTGTCCGGGATTTACACCCGATTCCCTTTTAATCTGTTTAGCAATAACTAAAAAGAACCTTTGTGAAACAAAGATACATTAAAATAAGCAACACAAACTAAGTTTTCATTACAATATAATAGTCATCAAATAATTGATGCTATACATATTCAGCTTCAAATTTTTATAAAAATTCCTCATTCAGATATCCACAAAAAAGCTGATATTAATCATAATTTATTCTACTGAAAATTGTTTAATTCCGTTTTTTTCCCAATATTCGCACTTATATTCCCTATGAAAGCTTTTGAGCATATCGATTGTCATCATTGTTCCAATAGATTCAATTCTGTTTTTTGCAAAACAGAATATGACAGAATGAACGAAATCAACACTACAAAAATTTGTTCGCATTATAAAAAAGGAGATTCTCTTTTTAAAGAAGGTTCTTACGCATCAGGAATTTACTGTATTAATAATGGAAAAATTAAGGTCTCTAAAATTGGCGAAGAAGGAAAAGAACAAATAGTTCGTCTTGCCAAACCCGGTGATATCATCGGCTACAAAGCTTTACTTACAGGCGACAGATACAGTGCTACGGCAATAGCTTTGGAAGACAGTAATGTTTGTTTTATTCCTCGTGAAATATTTTTGAATGTTTTGCAGAAAGATGCTGCTCTTTCTTTTGAGATGATGAAAATATTGTCTAATGAGCTGAAAAGTGCAGAAGAAAAAATTATGCATCTGGCACAAAAGCCCGTTAGAGAAAGAGTTGCTGAAACCATCTTATTTTTGCGTGAAACGTATGGCATTGATGCCGACAATAATATCAATATTGCATTATCTCGTGAGGATATTGCCAATCTGGTGGGTACGGCAACGGAGACTACTATACGTTTATTATCTGAATTTAATAAGGAAAACATCATTGAACTGAATGGCAAGAAAATAAAAATTGTCAATAATAATAAATTAGTGAAAACTGCTAACTTATACGATTAATCCGGTTTTACTTCCAGCAATATTCCACCTGAATTTGCACTACTCCACGCAATGCTTACTCTATGGTAAGTATCAGCCTCAGTTCCTGTTTTTATCCCGTTTACATAAACAGAATAACCATCGGGATACCAATCCGGGTTGATATAAACAACAGGACCATACTCACTATCATTGGTCAAAAAGGCACATTTCAACTCACGTGTGCTTGTATTGAAATAATGAGACTGCATGATGCCCGGCATTGCCATTACATAAGGTACGGCAAAATCTTTTTTGACTACCGTTCGTTCTGTCCATTGATTATTGCCACTGATATGGTCATGAGCATGCCTGAAGCCATTCGCGAAAAAATTAT
>DAOQII010000178.1:0-5297 GCA_035339455.1 Chitinophagales bacterium | reverse complement strand
TTGTCCATCAAGCCTGCAATACGGTCAGACCCAAACAAGCGCATGAGCTCATCTTCTAGGCTCACATAAAACTGGGTAGAACCTCTGTCCCCCTGACGACCGGCACGACCGCGCAACTGCCTGTCCACACGGCGGGAGTCGTGTCTTTCTGAACCGATAATTGCCAAACCGCCGCCATCGTTTACACCTAATCCCAATTTTATATCCGTACCACGACCAGCCATATTGGTAGCAATTGTTACTTGTCCGTTTTTACCGGCCTCGGCTACAATTTCTGCTTCACGGGCATGTTGCTTGGCATTGAGTACATTGTGAGGAATTTTGCGCATATTCAACATCCGGCTCAAAAGCTCAGACACTTCCACATTCGTCGTACCCACTAATACAGGGCGACCGGCATCTTTCAGTCTGCCTATTTCTTCAATAATGGCATTGTATTTTTCTCTTTTGGTTTTGAATACCAAGTCTTCTTTATCATCGCGAGATGTCGCTTTATTGGTAGGCACAACTACCGTATCTAACTTATAGATTTCCCAGAACTCTGTTGCTTCCGTTTCAGCTGTACCCGTCATACCTGCTAATTTGTGATACATACGGAAGAAATTTTGCAAGGTAATGGTTGCAAAAGTCTGGGTAGCTGCTTCAACCTTTACATTTTCTTTAGCCTCAATTGCCTGGTGAAGGCCATCGCTGTAACGTCTGCCTTCCATAATACGACCCGTCTGCTCGTCTACAATTTTTACCTTGTCTTCTATAATGACATATTCCACATCTTTATCGAACAAACAATAAGCTTTCAGCAATTGGTTAACCGTGTGTAAGCGTTCAGATTTTATGGCGAAGTTTTTCAATACTTCATCTTTTTGCTCCAGTTTTTCTTCATGAGTTAAATCTGCATTTTCCACCTCGGCAATATCTGCTCCGATATCCGGCATCACAAAAAAATCTTTTTCTTCACCCGATGCCGTAATCAACTCAATTCCCTTTTCCGTTAAGTCAATCTGATTGTTTTTTTCATCTATGGTAAAATAAAGTTCCCGGTCGCAATTAGGCATTTCTTTTTGCTGATCTTGCAGGTAGTAGTTTTCGGTTTTCATCAAGATTTGCTTCACTCCCACTTCACTCAAAAATTTGATAAGTGCCGGATTTTTAGGCAATCCCCGATGTGCCCGCAACAAGGCTAGTCCGCCTTCGCCTTCTTTTACACCGGTATTACCTTCAGCAATTTGTTTTTTAGCGGTTACAAGAAAATCCTGTACCATTTTTTTCTGTGCGGAAACCAGTCGTTCTATACGTGGTTTGAGTTCATAAAACATCTGTTCTTCGCCACGGGGTACAGGTCCTGAGATAATCAAAGGTGTACGAGCATCGTCAATAAGTACTGAATCGACCTCATCTACGATGGCATAATGCAATTTGCGTTGTACTTGCTGGCTGGCATCATGTACCATATTATCTCTTAAATAATCAAAGCCGAACTCATTATTCGTACCATAGGTAATATCTGCCAAATATGCATTTCTTCTGGCATCGGTATTCGGTTCATGTTTATCAATACAATCTACAGTAATACCCAAAAAGTTGAACAATAAACCATTCCATTCGCTGTCGCGTTTAGCCAGATAATCATTCACCGTTACAATATGTACACCACATCCTGCCAAGGCGTTTAAGTATGCCGGCAAAGTGGAAACCAAGGTTTTCCCTTCACCTGTCGCCATTTCCGAAATCTTGCCGCGGTGCAACACCATACCGCCTAGCAATTGCACATCATAATGCACCATATTCCATTTTATTTCGCCACCGGCAGCCAGCCACGAATTTGGATAGCTCACTTTATCGCCATTGATTTGGATAAATTTATTTTTTACGGCCAAATCTCTGTCAAGCTGAGTAGCTGAAGCAGTCAAAGTTTCATTGGTCGAAAAACGGCGAGCGGTTTCTTTAACCACAGCAAAAGCTTGGGGCAAAATTTCTTCCAACACCTCTTCAATAGCTTCGTCGCGTTGTTTTTTGAGTTTATCTACTTCAGTAAAAATTGCTTCTTTTTGCTCAAGTTCCAAATCATCATTCTCGGCACTAGCTGACAATTCGGCAATTTTGGCATCAATATCGGCTAAATACTCTTTAATACGGGCTTTGAAATCCTGCGTTTTATTTCTGAGTTCGTCATTATTCAGTATTTGAAACTGTTCGAAATACAAATTTACTTGTTGTACGATGGGTTCCAGTGTTTTTACATCGCGGGAGGACTTGCTGCCGAAAATTTTAGAAAGCCCTTTTTGTAAGAAATTAAGCATGATATGTCGTTAAAATAGATTGCAAATTTAGCATTTTAGCCCCATTTGGAGTGCTAATAAACGTGAATCAGCAAAATATATGCTAAAAATAACAGTACGACAAAATGGCGGATAAAGGCTGGCAATAAGTTGTGATTCGAAAGTAGTAAGTAAATATATATTTATAGAATTACAACAACATAAACTGAAAATCTATTCTTTCTTTCTAAAAAAGATTTGCAGATAGTAATATGACTTTACTGCTTGCCCGTTATTTATGCCGGGTGACCATTTGGGCATTTTATAGCAAACTCTTTTCGCCTCATCAGAGCATGAAGCACAACCTGAGATATCTTTAACTACAATTGGATTATTTATACTGCCTTCTTTGTCGATTATAAATTTAACAGTAACCTTTCCTTCAATTTTATTGTTAATGATTTCATCGGTATAGACCAGATTGTTTTCAATAAATCTCATGAGCTCTACTTTTCCTCCGGGAAAAACAGGATTTTCATCAGTTCGTTCATATATGACTTCATCTTCTTTATCATTAATAATTTCTTTAGGTTTAAGTTTAGACAAAGGGTTTTCTTTAGTCTGAGTATTTTGCTCTTGTGGAATTATATCTGTTGTTGTACTCTTTTTATCAGCATTGTCAGTATTATTCTGATACGAATTAAAATCAACCTGTTTTTTTATGTTATTTTGATAGCTTTCCTGGTTATTCTCCCTATTTTCATCTTTAAAATTAGCTGGTGCAAAACCATTGCTATTAAAACGAGTTTCAATTTCTGCCTTTCCATATTCATTTATTGGAAAGTGAATAACTAAAAATGAATTTGAGTTAAAAAAGTCTTGTTTAGTATCATTGTTCACTTTGACCAGTTTATAATTCATGCCATACTTTTCAACTTCTAACATGTAACTGTGTCCTTCTGTATAGGTAAATCCAAAAATGGACCAAAAAAACTCAGAATATTTTCCTTCGTTTTCTTTCCTAATTCTTATATGATTGTTCTCTGTTAAATAGTCAACTCTAATATTCTCAGTATTTGGACTGTATATATTACTTACAGACTGCCCTGTTGATGGATCATCATATTCTAAGAACTTTGGAAAACTTTTGTTTTTAGGTTCAGGAATAATTACTCCTACATATTTATCGCTTTCTATTTTATTTAACTTGTAGTCACTACCCACTTTTTCAACCTTTATAATATACAAATGATTTTCATTATAATCAAATCCAAAGATTTTGCCATTATAGGCTATATAAGATTCATCCCCCGACTGTTTTATGCGCAACATATTATTATCATCCAATCTGTAATCAATATTTAGTATAATGCTTTCATCAACAGGATAAACATCAATGGGTGTAACCGGATTACTTACTGAAAAAGTTGTTTCAGGAAAAATCTGTTTTACCAAAATGTAACGGATTGCATTAGTTTTGGCTTCTGGGTGTATATATTCTTCTTGCCTGATTTGTAAAATATAACTTGTATGCTTTTCCAGTTTCATTCCTATAATAACAGAATCTCCCAGTAGCTCAGATTCTTCACTCCCCTTATAATGAAAATGGATACGCTGAAAATCCTCAATCGGATCAATGTAAATTTCATCTACCCTATCTGGTAATACAGGTTCAGTAATTACCTGCACTGCATCCTTTTTAAGTTCAGTTTTATTGGCGGTTTTTTGAGTCTTAGTGTCTGATTGGGGGAGTTGATTGCTATCTTTCTGTTTATTCTCCTTATCCTTTGCTTTTGCTTTTGTGTCATGCTTATCTTTATAAATCTCTTTTCCTGTCTTAGGGTCAACCGGTGGTTGTCCTGCCACATGAAAGGAAGTCAAAAGATAAAGAAATAAATATGAAAATAATTTTCTTCTCATTACTGTACTTGAATCTGTTGTTGTGAAACAGGAATATAGGTAAATCGGATTCTGTCAGTTGATTTATCCGTTGCTTTTATCGAAATAATATCTGCAACCTCTATTTCTTTCATTTCCTCTTCTTTAGTGGAAATAGCATTGAAATCACAATTAGAGCATGTTCTTACCAGTATTTTCTTACCAAAAGTGCTAATATATATTTTACACCCTGCTAATGGTCTGAATGAGTATGCATCAAAATCCCCTACTGCCAATGGATTGTTATATTCAATCTTGTTAATTATAAATGACAGAATTTGCCCATCTTTGAAGCTGCAGTCAAAAAAATAACCGGGTTTATTTTTTGCCCCATTGTCTAAATCTAAAACTGCAGTACAGTTCACTTGATTGTTTTCAGAATTTGCATTCAGTATTCTGCAATTTACGATTTGTTTATCCTCTACTTTACCCCAGTTAAATAACTCCTTACCTATAAGTGATTGTTTAATAAGGAGGGGTAGCAAATTACTTTCAGCATTGATATCAGCTGGAGAACTCTGCTTATTATGATTACATGACGAGATGCCTACAATAAACGTCGTCAAAAAAAAGGTAAAAAAAGGTAATATTCTAATTTTCAGATACTTACTCATAAAATATAGGTAAAACAAGCGAGGTATAAAGATACAATAATAGAAAGATTCTTCAAAATAAGACAGATTTTTTAAGAAAATAGAATTTTTTTTTGCTTAATAGTTGGAGAAATGTGAATAAACTCATATATTAGTCGCAATATCCTCATTATGAAAAAACCATTATCTTTTCTCTTCATATTAAGCGCATTTATTTTGGCACTAATGTTTTGCACATCTTGTAAAAGTGACCCGAAACATGAGAATACTGAAAAAGCAGTTGAAATAGGGAGAGTGAATTTTTATTTAGACAATTCAGTAAGCAATGCTGGGTATTATGGAAGCAATGGTTTTAATGGCGTTATTGATGAATTAATTTCCAATTGCAAAGTGATAGTTTTGATTTTGTTAATTCACCAGAAAATTTAAAAAGATTTGAAGCTGAACTAAAAGATGGTGTATATGTAAATGGTAAAAAAGTTTTAGAAGAGCAAGATTTACTGTTTGC
>DAOQII010000177.1:0-5328 GCA_035339455.1 Chitinophagales bacterium | reverse complement strand
CTCCAACAGCAGGACAATGTGCCACAACAACAACCATGAGTATTGTAGTGAATGCAATTATTAGAACGTCAACTGATATAACCATTTGTCAAGGTCAATCATATACTTTTAATGGACAAGAATTAACTGAATCCGGAACATATTTTGATACATTGACTTCTGCATATGGTTGCGATAGCTTTTCAACATTAAACCTTACAGTAACTGATGCATTAACTTTAAACATTGATAATTCAATTTGTGAAGGTCAAAGTGTAACTATCGGAACTCAAACATTTAATGCATCCGGTGATTACACTGTTGTTTTGCAAACTACAGGGGGGTGCGACAGTATAGTGCACCTGCATTTGGTTGTAAATAGTCCAACATCTTCCCAATTAGAAAAAACGATTTGTGAAGGAAGTAGCTATACCTTAGGAAGTCAGACATTTGACCAAAGCGGAAATTATACCGTACATTTTACCAACTCTGCAGGATGTGACAGTTCTGTTTATTTAAACCTAACAGTAAATCCTGTTTCACGTACTGAAATTAATACCGCAATTTGTCAGGGTGATACATATACAGTAGGCACACAAACTTTCAATCAAAGTGGTACGTATACCGTTACACTTCAAAATAGTGTGCTTTGTGATAGTATCATTACCTTGAATTTATCCGTTAATCCAACGTATTTAATTGAAGATACAAGAACAATTTGTGAAGGTGATTCATTGATTTATAACGGTATTAAGTATATGGAGGCAGGTACTTATCCTCAGCATTTCTATACATCTGCACAATGCGACAGTATTGTAAACCTCGTTTTACAGGTTACACCAAAATCCAGATCAACAGTGAATACTACAATTTGCAGCGGACAGTCATATACCATAGGAACGCAAACATTTAATCAAAGTGGAACTTACTTTATTACACTTACCGCTGCAAGTTCTTGTGATAGTATTGTTACATTAAACTTGACAGTAAATCCACCACTAACATCCACCATTAATAAGTCAATTTGCGCCGGAGACAGTTACACGATTGGAAGCCAAACTTTTAATGCTTCCGGAACATACACGGTTACTGTTCAAAATCAATCGGGTTGCGATAGTATAATTACTTTAAACCTATCTGTATCAGAACCGCTTGTATCGAATATAAACAGAATAATATGTCGTGGGGAGGAGGTTGTAATTGGTGATAGTACATTTACTAATGCTGGCATGCATCATGCAATTCTGCAGTCTTCAGCCGGATGTGATAGCACGGTTAATTTAGACTTGACAGTCATTGATGGTCCGGATGTCACTATTTCAACTAGTTTGACCAATCCGGTAGCAGGACAAGAATTCCAATTGCACGCATCATCTCCTTTGGCTACTACTTTCAACTGGACACCTGTAAGTAATGTAACCTCACCTACAGATAGTATAACAGCAGCAACTATTATAGAAACTACTTGGTTCTATGTAACAGTAACCGGAAGCAATACGAGATGTGCAACAACAGATTCTATTCTAATTGAATTGAAAGAAATTGAATGTACTTTCGATAATTTGTATATTCCTAACGCCTTTACTCCAAATGGGGACGAAAAAAATGATTTATTTATAGTGAGAGGACCCTTGCTAAAATCTATGTCTATGCTGATATATGATCGCTGGGGTACTGTCGTTTTTGAAACAAACGATTTGGGCACAGGTTGGGACGGAACTTATAAAGGTAAGCTGGTTCAGGCTGATGTTTTTGGCTTCATTATCAGGGGTGAATGTTCAAATGGAACAATTATTACAAAAAAAGGTAACGTAACAGTATTAAGATAACAAATAAATAACTATATTAGCAATATGAAAAAGCTTTTCTTTCTTGGACTCTTTTTTGCATGTGTTTGGAATAGCATAAATGCTCAAGATCCTCACTTTTCACAAATCCAGTATAATCCCCTGTATCTCAATCCTTCTTACGCAGGATTTGGCGATAAAGACAATCGCTTTGTTGGTATGTACAGAGATCAATGGCGTACTGTGCCGGTGCCTTTTATGACGGCATGGGGTTCCTATGATCGTTGTTTTATTTGTAAACCTCAAAAATATTTTCGTTTCGGCGGCGGATTGAGTTTCTTGTTTGACAGAGCCGGTGATGGTTTGTTAAGTACATTTAATCCGAATATTACGCTGGCAGTTTCCAAGGGTTTTGCCAAAGGAAGGTTTTGGACTAGCTTTGGTGCTACTGCCGGTATGACGATAAAATCGTTGGATTATGGAAGACTTACTTTTGATAATCAATATATTGTGGGTACAGGTTATGTGCCTGGTTCTGCGACTGGTGAAACATTTTCAAATAATAATGTTTCATTTGCAAACTTTGGTTTGGGTTTGAACTTTAGATATAAGTTTAAGAAAATATCTTATGTGGATTTAGGTGGAACGATTTGGAATCCGCATCAACCGAAACAAAATTTCTTATATTTTACTGAATCACGTTTGCCTATGCGTTATGGTGCATATACTAAGGCCCGTATTGAATTGGGTAAAAAAGAAATGTGGAATTTGCAGCCGGGTTTTTTCTTTAACCGACAAAACAAGGTAAATAATATGTTATTGAATGCCATTGCTGAAATGCAGTTTGCAAAATCTAATGTAGGCTTAGGCTTTGGTGCAGGATATCGCTTTGAAAGCAACGATGCTGCAATAGCTTATTTATCAGTATTGTATAAAGGATTGAGAGTGGGTGCAAGCTACGATATTAATGTGTCGAAATTTACAAAAGCAACCAGATTTAACGGAGCTTTTGAATTATTGCTTTCTTACGAATTTGGTGAAAAAGCATGCAGCAAAAAATGTCCTGAACTCCCTAAATGTCCTGCTTGTCCGCCTTATGAAAATACAGAAGTGGAAATCAAAGTGAAGCAACGTGATAATGACAGCTTATTGGCAACATTCAAGAAATCTTTTGAAGCGGATACTATACCTCAGACTTACTTAGACTCCTTATACGTAAGTATCCCTAAAGTTGAAAAACCTATGATTTCTGAAATCGTATTGAAAATGTTACCACTAACCTTGTATTTCCACAATGATATTCCTAAAACGGGTGACAATACGAATTATGAAGACCTTTATACAGCCTATGTAGCTCGCGTACCGGAATATAAAGAAAAATCTATTGATGATGATGCTCGAGTAGATGAATTCTTTACCAAAGTAGAAACGAATTATAATAATCTGAATAAAGTAATTGAAGAAATAAATGCCGTTATTAAAAAAGGATATACTGTAGATATTGAATTTAGAGGATATGCTTCTCCATTAGCTCCGGCATCTTACAATAAGGCACTAACAGAAAGACGTATCAGTTCTATCATGAATTTATTTAAAGAAAGAATGGGGGCTAATTATGACAAGATTTCCAAAACTACATTGCCGTTGGGTAAATCAGTTGCAAAAACCGGAATTAGTGATAAACTTTCAGAGCCTTCTAAATCTATTTTTGGTATTGATGCATCTTCTGAACGTAAAGTGGAAATTGTAGGTATCAGATTGTATAAAGAATAATAAAATATCTTAGATACTAAAAAGCAGCATATCTGATATGCTGCTTTTTTTTTATATAGTCAGTTATATGAAAAGTTAACTGTTTTTACTATCTTAGACGATTATCCCGATAGCATGGAAGAAACAACCGAAAAGATATATACTGACATACATCCACAAGATGAAGATGCAAACAGACAGTTTGAAGAATATGTTGAACAAAAACCCAGTTCTTTAATTGTTCGCTTGTTTGTGACTACACGCCATCTTACCGGTTTGGCACTTGGCGGTGGTTATGCTTATATGCGCTATCGTCGTAAAACTAAAGCAAAATTCAGCATTCTTCAGGATGTGTTTTTGCGCTTGTATTTGTGGCTTAACTGGCCATTTTTAAAGAAAAAACTGATTAAACAACCCTTTTCTGTTCAACTTCGCAGAAGACTGGAAATGTTGGGTGCCACCTATATTAAACTAGGACAAATACTGAGTTTACGTGAAGATATGTTACCAAAAGACATCACTGATGAACTTAAAAAACTATTAGATACCTTACCCGCTGTGAAATCTGACCGTTTTATGGAACTGGTAGAAATTCAGATTAATCAACCTATACATAAAGTATTTTCTGAAGTAAAACAGAATCCTTTAGGTTCAGCCTCAATTGCACAAACCCACAGAGCAACTTTGCGTTCCGGAGAAGAAGTAGTATTAAAATTACTAAAACCGGGAACGAGAGAATTGATTCAGACGGACAGCAAAATTATAAAAGCAATGGGTTCATTTTTGCAGCTTTTTCTTCCGCATTTGCAGCCCAAAAATATGTTTACTGAGTTTTGTGATTATACAAACAGAGAAGTTGATTTTCGCTTGGAAGCAGATAATGCAGAAGAATTTGCAGCAAATTTTGCCAAACATCCTGCTATTCATTTCCCTAAAATATACAGAGAATATACAACCAGTGATTTGATATGTATGGAATTTATTCGGGGAATAAAACCGGATAAAAGGGCTTACGAAAGATATAATGAGGAGGAAAGAGAAAAAATTGTTGATTACGGAGCTTATGCCATTATTCAAATGCTGTATCACGATGGGTTCTTTCATGCCGACTTACACCCTGGCAACTTGCTGATTGTAGATTCTCCAAATGGTCCCAGTGTAGGCTTTATTGACTTGGGTATGGTTGGCCGTTTTGAAGAAAATACCAGAAAAATTATGCTCTATTATTTTAATAGTTTAGTGATGGGTGATCCGGGTGGAGCAGCCAGATACCTTACATTACTGGCACGCCCGGGTAAAGGAGCAGATATTGAAGGTTTCAGAAAAGAATTTGTTTCCGTAGGAAACAGATGGCTGAAAGCACCTAATTTCAAAGAATTCTCACTCGCACGGCTGATACTGGAATCTGTTGCATTAGGTTCTAAATATCGTTTGTATTATCCCTTGGAATTGGTTTTAATGGTAAAAGCCATCATTACTTATGAGGGAGTTGGCAATGTCATATTACCCGGATTCGATATTCAAAAAGTAACCAAAAAACATATCAGAAGAATGGTGCTGGGCGAAGTAAATCCTTTGGATGCCATGAAAGCACAATTGCAAAATGTTCCGGCCGGCGAGCAT
The DNA here is from genome assembly GCA_035339455.1 of Chitinophagales bacterium. Lineage (GTDB taxonomy): Bacteria > Bacteroidota > Bacteroidia > Chitinophagales > JADIYW01 > JADJSS01. Next base: position 187 of record DAOQII010000177.1, on the reverse strand, counting down.
GGTTTTCACATCCATGAATTCGGGGACTGCGGAAATGTCGGAGCCAATGCGGGCTCCCACTACAACCCGCAAAACACGCCTCATGGCCTTGTTTCCAAAGACGGTGTGAAAAAAGCGCATGGTGGTGACATGGGCAACATCACCGCGAAAGCCGATGGAACGGCCACCCTCGATATTCTGCTTCCCG
>DAOQII010000176.1:0-5357 GCA_035339455.1 Chitinophagales bacterium | reverse complement strand
ACCATGTATAAAAACAATGGTTTTATCTCCTTTTCCTTCATCCACATAAGCTAAATTTATGTTGAATGAATCCAGTTGCTGGAATTTAGTTTCGAATGGATAACTTAATTCAGAAAATTCCATTTTTTCTTTAGCTGTCGGTTTGTTTTTTTCTTTTTTTGCAAACAGAAAAAAAGGACTGATTAAAATAAAAATAAAGAACGTGCTTTTCATCAAATAGAATTAAAAGTATTAAAAAATCAACCATTTATAAACTAAAAACAAAGTCCATGGATTTGTGGGCTTTACTCCGTCTGCAATACCATTCATCTTGAAATCTTTATAAAAATTCCCCAGCATCAAATAGCCGCCATGCAATTCTAAATTCATTAAAATTTTTGGCTGCCAAGAAATGGCCGCACTGATTTCTGTACCCATGTAATTTGTCCCGTTTTTCGGTGATATCACGGATAATGCAGTTGCTGTACCAATTTTTGCAGAAAGTTTATTTGGAATAATATCTTTGTGTGCGTGTAGCGAAGTACCGATTAATCCTAATCCTTGATTGGAAATATCTGTAACTGCCGCGAAATATCTGTTGACTACATTAGGCTGAGGAAACAAAAGCAAAGCCTCAGTACCTAAAAATAACGCCCCCGGTGAGCCCCATTGATTGCCAGTAATGACACCACTGTATCTGCCGTCATTGGTGTTATTATCACCGGTTGAAAAGAATGCATCCAACTCAATGCGGTCTTCATATGTTTGCCCGTAGCGGTATCCTATTTTTGCATTTGCTGCAACACCTGCAATCGAAAAATCCTTGGTCCATTTAGCTCTGTTGGTATCTACTATTCCTAAGTTTGCCGTTATATATCCGGTATGCATAAATCTACCTGTGTTATACTCTTCATTTTTACCCCAAAAAGTACTCAGCCAGAAGAAGTCTCCTTTGACTTCTGAGCCTACCACATTAAAGTTATAAGTTCCGTTATAATCTGCCAAACTTCCTCGTAGCCCCTGACCGAGGATGGATACTCCGCCATTGATATTATTTTTTGAAAGCGAATGAGAACGATCTCGCAAATAATAAAAAGAACCGCCTAACGACCAGTTCTTTTTAAAATCTTTCTGTCCTTGTGCTTCAAAAACCGTAACATCATCGCGGTCTTTTATATTATTGGAATACAGCCAGTAAAAACCTGCTTTAGTACACCAGTCATCACCTGCATAGTTTATAGACGTGCCTACAGCTTCTGAGCCAAAAAGATGCATACGTGTGCCCGTTTTTGTCATATTGTTAAACGATACGGCAAAGGGATTTTTGGGCGTATCGAATAAGCGTGTCATACCCAGATTTATCTGGATATTCGGTTTGGGTGAAAATTCTAATTCAGCCAATTGGGTTTGAATGTTGACTTGATCTGCCGAGAAACCTCCCCCTAAATTACCACCTGCACCGTAGGCGACATCGCCCCAGGTCCAGTCAATTTCAAAAGCCGCCCGGATAGCAACTTTCCGGTTTAACAGAGAAGGCAGGTATTCAAAAAATGGAATAAATCGTTGTTCTGCATAGATAGAACGATTCGTATCGGAAGATGTAGTGGTATTGCCACCATATAATCTTCCCACGGTTTGCCCTTTTAGAAAATCATTCGTTGCATAGATATTATTAACAACAAACTGGTTGATAAAATAGCCGTAAAATTTTAAATCTTTTGCTTCTTTAACCGGAAAATCCGTTTTCCTTCCTGTCCACATATCCTGAGCAAAAGAAGTGAAACTCAGCTGTAATATCAGTCCGAATATTAAATATTTCAAACGCATAACTAAAGATTTTAAGGGGCAAAAAAAATGGGAAACAGGCTAAATTGTTAGCCTGTTTCCTGTTGAATAAATTATTGTTTTTTAAAATGCTGAACATTCAAAGTGCCAAATGCGCTGCCACTTGTACTGCCAAAACCTGCTTGAGCTGTTGGAGGAGTAACACCTGCAATGACAGGAGTCGTTTGTGCTACTTCATAGGTCATATAATCCGGAGTCGCAGCTTCATCTATTCTGAATATACCTTTTGATTCAATTACGTATGCTACACCGTTTACTTTGCTTGTTGTAGTTGTAATTTTGTAAATACCTGAAACATTGGTCGTATCTGCGTCAAAAGTTCCTTCATAAGTAGTATTTGCATTTGAGCTGTCTGTAGCTACAACACTATAGGTACTGTTGGAATTAAATGTAGCTGTAATTTTTTTCGTTTTTAGTGGAGCTCCTAATAAGATAGGTGCAACGTCAGCACCTTGAGACAACCATGTTCCTGCAATTACTTGTTCCGGAGTTTTAGTTGTTGTCGTGTCATCATCTTTCTTGCAGCTGCTAACCAGTGCAGTAATAGCAACAAATAAAAGTAATGTTGCGAATAATTTTTTTGAGATTGTGTTCATTTTTTTGATCTTTTTAGTGTTAATAATAAATTTGTTTATTAATTACATGTTAGTAATTTCTTATCTGTTTTTCCTGCTGCATTTTTTGGCAATTCATTCAAGAATGTAATTGCTTTAGGAATCTTAAATTTTGCAAGTCCTTTCTTACAATATTCAATAATTTCATCTGCTGTAAGTTGTATATTTTCCTTTAATACCACATATGCATGACCAACTTCGCCCCAACGTTCATCTTTCATAGCCACTACAGCCACTTCTGCTACTTGTGGATGCGTATAGATATATTTTTCAATTTCAGCAGGATAAACATTTTCGCCTCCCGAAATGAACATATTTTTCTTTCTGTCTTTTACATACAGAAATCCCTCCTCATCTTTCATTAAAATGTCGCCGGTATGAAACCAACCATCCGTGAATGCCTCTTTAGAAGCTTCAGGATTATTCCAGTAGCCCGGCAGTACCATATCTCCTTTTACCAGCATTTCTCCTGTTTCATTCACACCAACTTCCATACCATTCTCGTCCACAATCTTTATTTGTACATAAAAGTTGGGGGTACCGATTGAACCAATTTTCCGAATGCAATCAGTTTGATGCAAACTAGTCAGGCTGGGACCTGCTTCCGTCATACCAAATCCTTGTCGGATAGGAATTCCTTTTTTATCCCACAATTCAATAAGCGGAATGGGCAACGACTCACCTCCTACCATAAAATATTCTACAGACGATAAATCTGCATTTTCAAAATCCGGTTGGTCTGCTAATATTTTCAGCATGGTAGGCACTGCCATAAAAATGGAAATCTTCTCATCCTGCATAAGTTGCAAAGTCAAAGCCGGATCAAATGTTTTTTGAACACAAATAAAAGCTCCTCTATGTATAAAAGGCGTTCCGATGACGTTCCATCCGCCGGTATGAAACAGTGGCATGCAAACCAGTGATCGGCTTTCTGATGTGTTATCCATTCGGAGCGTGGTGTTGATACTGTTCCAAAACAACATTTTGTGTGTGTATAAAGCCCCTTTGGGATGGCCTGTTGTTCCACTGGTATAAATTATAAATAGTGAATCATCCATGGACACTGCCTCCGGATATTGCACCTTTGATAAATCCGTTTCTGATTGAGTACAATATGCCGTAAAAGCAGACAAGGAAATGCCATGTTTTAATTTGCTGTAATATTCGGTTGCAGTAGCAAGCTGACTGAATTTATCTTCTACTATCAACAAATCGGGAGATGCATTATTCAATAAATAATTGATTTCGGCAGAAGTAAGTCTGTAATTTAATGGGACTAAAATAGTTCCCATTTTTTGACACACACTAAACAAGATAAAATACTCCAAGCAATTTTCTGCTAAAATGGCAATGCGGTCACCTTTTTTTAAACCAATACTGGAAAAATAATGAACTACAGTATTCGCTTGATTATTCCATTCTGAGTAGGACAAAGTTCTGCCCGTTTCGGCTTCTTTCAGTGCCGTTTTATTCGGAGTAGTTAATGCCCATTTTCCAACCCAGTCAAACATCTTATAACGTATGATTTTTTACCAAATTATATTGTACCGGACAAGTTTGGTCTTTCAGTCCATAATGTCCGTAAGGTGCTGCAGTATATTTTTTCTCAGTATTTTGTCCCGGAATACGACAAGTAATTTGTCCCCAGACTAAACATCCTAATCCGATAATTTCATCCACCGACGACCACATAGTTGCACGGAATGCACCTTCATAGCCAGAGCTTGCATTCAAATCAGCCAAATAAGCAGAAAGCCCGATTCCACCGGGTGCCGTACCCGGATAAAACCCATTAGTTGCACCGCAAGTAGGGGTAGTTGGTCCAGAGGCATAGCATGATGTAAGTCCGTAATTTGCTCCTGCAATACCGACAAAGGCATCTACTTTAGAAGTAAGAGCCGTGCCTACCTGATAACTTCCTCCTGCTAATAAATCATTTGCTGTGCCTCCTTTAATTGCTTTACGAGTTAAGGTTACTCCCATAGAATGGGTGATGATATCTACTTTTGTTGCTCCGGTATAGGCTATTACTGCTTCTATAAATTTACGGATGCGCATCACATTCGTTTTCGAATGGTATTCCAATGCAGTCTGAGCAATATTACCCGAACCCCAGGAAACTGCATATAACTCTGCGGATGTGTATCCTTTTTGTATGAAATAGTTTATAGAATTCGTCCAGCCTGCTTGCAAACTAGTGCTTCCAACAGCTATATCTCCATTGCCGTGAATAAATATAACCGGTTGGTTGATGACGGCAGTGGATGTTGTTTGTTTTCCGCCATAAGAATTTCCATAAGTACCATTGTATTCAAAATGATAACTACCGTAACCATTTGCATTCAGCCAGTTTTTAAAATCATCAGTAATGCTTACTGCACTTGTATTGGCAGAATTATCTGAAGATAATTTGGAAACAGAATAATTCGTATCAAACACTTCTGTTGTACTTCCTGAAGGAATGCAGGCAATAAAAAGAAAGATTGTCAGCAAATATATTTTATTTTTAATCCATTTTTTCATGACACGGGCAATTTAGTTTGATTTTTGCTTTTATTCAATTGTAATAAGAGTAAGCCAGTTAAAAAAGAAAGCACTAAGGCTGTTGCACAAGATACAGCAGGATTCCCGATGGGCCCTTGCAAATATTTGGTCATTTTTCCGTAATACATTCCAAAGTGTGTAACTAATGCTACGATTGAAGCTGTAAAGGGGATATAGATGGGAATGGTGTATTTAATAAAAATTCCAAATAAAATGGGGACAAATGCAGTTGCGAAATATCCATATACTCCTACCAATGCAAATAAGCTAACGCTTAATTTAGGATGCTGGATTTGCTGAATGGAGAAATATATAGAAATAAGTGCCAAGCAGACAATGATTATTCTATTAATATAAAACAATTTTTTATCCCCA
>DAOQII010000175.1:0-5395 GCA_035339455.1 Chitinophagales bacterium | reverse complement strand
ACAAGTAAGATTTGTTTAAATAATCAACCTTACCCGCAATCCTTCAATTTCGCTGAGTGAATCAAACAGGTCTTTGCTGACTTTTATGCCCGACTTTTCTGAACGAAATGATAAGGGCTGATCATTATCATCAACCAGATACACTTCGAAAACTCTTTTACCACTATGCTTTTGTACAACCTTATAGATGGCATTTACTTTTGCCTCATCCAACTCTTTGTAGTTTAAAATAACCCGAATGCCTCTGCAATACTTTTCCAGTACATCCTGAATAAATTCTATGCTTTGTATCTTCAGTTCATATTGTGTTTTATCTCTGTAACTGGGACGATAGATACCTTTTATCAGCAATCGGTTGCCTTGCTCTAAAAACGGTAAAAATTTGTTGTAATCTTCACTGAAAAAAAAACATTCCTGCATGCTTTCCAAGTCTTCAAACTGCACGATAGCCCATGGTCTGCCGTTTTTATCCACTCGCCGATTAACGCCTGCCACCATACACGTAATTGCAATGTCTTTATCTTTTGCTTGTTCCAAACTATCAAAAGAACAATTGGCATAATGATTAGTAACCAACTGGTATTCTTCCAACGGATGCCCGGAAATATAAATACCGGTTACATCTTTTTCTTTTTGCAATTTTTCAAAAGTAGCCCACGGATTAGTATGCGGCACTTCGGGTTCAGGAATGACTGCATCGGACGTATTGCCAAACAGCGACATCGAATTATCAGCTTCACGCTCTTTTACATTATTTCCCCAACGCAAGGCTCTTTCAATAAAGGTAGTGTCGTCTTTATATTGGTAAAAATATTGTGCCCGGTGTATATTGTCAAAACAATCGAATGCTCCCGATTGTGCCAGTGCTTCCAGTATTTTTTTATTCACTGTACGTGAATTCATTCTTTTAGTCAAATCAAAAATAGAAGCAAATGCACCATTTTTATTACGTTCTTCAATGATATCACAAACTGCAGCTTCTCCGCAACCTTTTACCGCACTTAGTGCAAATCGAATCTCTCCTGGTTTGTTCACAGAAAACTTCACATCGCTTTCGTTGATATCCGGTCCTAATGCCGGTACCCCTATTCTTCGGCATTCACTCAAAAAGAAATTAACTTGTTTGATATCATTCATATTGTGCGACAATACCGATGCCATAAATTCAGCAGGAAAATGCGATTTTAAATAGGCTGTTTGAAATGCCAGATAGGCATAGCAAGTAGAATGTGATTTATTGAATGCATACTCTGCGAATTTCTCCCAATCCACCCAAATTTTGAAACACTTCTCTATTTCTAAATTATTTTTCTTGCATCCTTCAATAAAGCTCTCTTTCAGTGAGTCCAGTTTAGCCCGGTCTTTCTTTCCCATGGCCTTGCGCAAATTATCGGCATCTGCTTTAGAAAACCCTGCAAGATGTTGTGAAAGTAGCATGACCTGCTCTTGGTATACCGTGATGCCATAAGTATCTTTCAAAATGGTATCTTGCTCCTGCAAATCATAAGTAACCGGTTCTTTGCCATGTTTTCTGGCAATATAATTCGGGATATACCCCATTGGACCCGGTCTGTAAAGGGCATTCATCGCAATTAAATCTTCAAAACAGTCGGGTTTCAGCTCTTTCATATACTTTTGCATACCCGCACTTTCAAACTGAAATATACCAATGGTATCTCCTTTTTGAAACAGCTCATACGTCTTCTTATCATCCAGCGGGATGTTGTCGATATCTATTTTTATTTTATGGTTTTTTTCGATGAGTGAAAGGGCATCCTTAATAATGGTAAGTGTTTTCAATCCTAAAAAATCCATCTTCAGCATGCCAGCACTTTCTATATATTTCCCGTCGAATTGGGTAACCAATAAATCCGCATCTTTGGCAGTACACACCGGCACATAGTTCATGATATTTTCAGGTGCGATGATTACTCCGGCAGCATGGATGCCTCTGTTGCGCACGGAGCCTTCAAGAACTTCAGCAAGCTCTAACGTCCGTGCTCTCAAATCCCCTTTTTGATCTCTTATTTTGCGCAATTCTTCTACTTCTTTAAAAGCGGATGCCAAGGTAACTTTTGGCCCTTCGGGTACCATTTTCGACATTTTATCTGTCTCTGAAAGTGGCAGTTTCAATACGCGACCCACATCTTTTATCGAGCTTCGTGCCGCCATTGTGCCATAGGTAATAATCTGGGCTACTTGTTGTTTGCCATATTTATCAATCACATAATTGATGACACGTTCCCTGCCCTCATCATCAAAATCGATATCCATATCGGGCATGCTCACCCTACCGGGATTAAGGAAGCGTTCAAACAGCAGATTATATTTTATAGGGTCAACATTGGTAATACCAATGGCATAAGCAACCGCTGAGCCGGCTGCAGAGCCTCTGCCCGGACCAATGGATACGCCCATTTGTCTGCCCTCCCTGATAAAATCTTGTACAATCAGAAAATATCCCGGGAAACCCATGCGTTCGATGGTGGCCAGTTCAAAATCCAGCCGCTCAATGATGTCAATAGGTAATATCTCTCCCCAGCGTTTTTTTGCACCATCAAAAGTTAGGAAACGCAGGTAGTCATTTTGATTGGAGAAACCAAAAGGCACTTGAAATGCCGGCAATAAAACATCTCTTTCCAATTTCAGCATCTCCACTTTTTCTGCCAGATGCAGTGTGTTTTCAATTGCTTGCGGAACATCTTTAAAGAGTTCCTTCATTTGGTGTTGTGTTTTAAAAAAGAACTGGTCGTTATAAAACTTGAAACGGTCGGGATCGGTAAAATCTTTGCCTGTTTGTAAACACAATAAAATATCATGCGCTTCGCTGTCTTTTTGATTGACATAATGCGAATCGTTTGTCGCAATTACTCTTAACTCATATTTATCGGCCAGCTTTATCAGCTCCTGATTAACGGCTTCCTGACTCCATCCTGTTTCATCAATATCCGGAATACTGTGCCGTTGCAATTCGATATAATAATCATCTTCGAAAACATCCAGCCATTTCTTCAGCACTTTTTCTGCTTCTTCCACTCCTTTGTGTATGATGGTTTGTGGTACTTCCGCTCCAATACAGCAGGATGTAGCAATTATACCTTCTTTATATTGTTTGATAAGTTCGAAATCCACACGGGGAAAATCCATATATAGACCATCAATATAACCTAATGAAACTATCTTCATCAGATTTTGATAACCAACAGTATTTTTTGCCATCAGGAGCTGGTGGTATCTTTTATCTCTATTTTCTCGCGTAAACTTTTTATTAAAACGATCTTCCACTACATAGACTTCACAACCTAATATCGGTTTCACGCCATGCTTCATGCAGGCACTGTAAAACTTAAATACACCGAACATATTCCCATGGTCAGTAATAGCTACAGCCGGGATATTGTCTTCTTTTGCCTTTTTTACCATGGCATCAATATCCGCAGCGCCATCTAATAATGAATATTGGGTATGACAATGGAGAGGGGCAAAATCACACATCAGAAAATGAATTTAAAAAGGTGGAAAATCTGTATAAAAATACGATGATGCGGGAAATAACCGGATAAATCTACCATTTAATTTTTCAACAAAATTCAATTTCAGTCTGAAATTACGGATTGTTATGTAACGGATCATCTTCTTCTTTTAAAAACATAGAATGCCCAAAAAAGTAAAAAGCTGCCTCACGTGGAGAGCAGCCTTTTTTTGCTAAACTAAACTTAAGTTGGAATATAACCTCACGGTTATGCACGAATATTCCTAAAAATAAACGGGATAAAGAAATCCATTGATTAAACGGCAATCTGAGTGATTAAGTGGTCAAAAAACTTCGATACCAGATTTGTTTAAGTTTTTGGAAAAATCAAAAAGCTATAAAAAAATGCCCGGGCCTTGCACCCGGGACTCTAAACACGCAACTAAATATTAATAGAAAGGTCTTCTTGGATTCTTCTGTATTATTGGTTTCTGTGATCTTGCATGGTAAAAGTAAATTTCTTTGTCAATAGTGCATAAAGAAATGAGTATTCGGTATGTTTCATTGAGTATTCGGTAATTTATCTTTAAAAATGGTTTCAGAATTTATTGAAATAATGAAAAGTAAACGCTAATTTTGTATATGAAATTCAAGGAAGGAAAAGAACATTTCATTCAAACCTGGGGTGCCTTAGGCAGCCAATGGGGTATCAATAAAACTATAGCGCAAATTCACGCTTTGCTTTTAGTAAGCAATGAACCTCTCAGCACAGAAGATATCATGGAGCAGTTAGCCATTTCGAGAGGCAATACGAATATGAATATCCGGGAGCTTATCGATATCGGATTAGTGGACAAAGTATTCAAGCTGGGCGAACGACGAGATTATTTCGTGGCAGAAAAGGATGTATGGAAAGTGGCCAGACAAGTTGCCAAAACCCGAAAAAAAAGAGAACTAGATCCTATCATCCGGTTGTTGGAACAAATCGAAAATTTGGATGTAGCGAAAGATGATGAAGAAGGCAAACGCTTTATTAAGCTGGTTCACGATGTAAAAAAACTAGCGCTTAATGTGGAAAAATTAGTAGACGTACTGATTAAAAGTGAAGAGAACTGGTTTTGGGATAAAATTTTCAAACTGATGTCTAAATAAGATAAAAATTTCCTGCTGATAATTTCTAAGCAAAATAACGCCCTCTCCAATTCCAACTAGTTTGTTGTTCAGAGAGGACGTCGCATCATTGTTTTCATAGTCTGCCTCAAAGGCATATTCTTTCTTTATCGTATTTCTCCTTCAGGTATTATAACAATTGGTGGACCCGGCTGTGGCAAATTTGCTGGATTTTTGATGCTCGGAATCTCACTACCGCAACGAACAAATTTTTCTTCACCTTCAAGAAGAGGAAGATGACTTACAGGTTTCTGCATTTCCAGGCTTGTCAAGTTCTCATTCATCAATTTTTCTGCATCAGAGGTTGATGTTGTTTTGGCAGGCAAGATGGTTTCTTCTTTGCTGCAGGCGCTGAAACCAAGTATGGCTACAACGCAGATTAAAATTAATTTTTTCATAGTTTTATTGTTTTTGTAATTCAAATGTATTTCCTTCCATTCAAACCGTGTATTTTTAATTAGCGAATGGTATTTATTTTTGTGTAAGTGGTAATTTTAGAAACATGTCAGATTTTGAAACCTACTGAAAAACAAATGACAGTTATAATGTTTATTGGCTTAGTCGCTTGCTAAGCATCTTGGATGCATTTTTTAAAAAGCATCTTTCTTTTTGAAATCACAAGGAAATCAAAATATACTACTTCGAGAATGATAAGTAAAGGGAATGCTAAAATGTGATTTTTTTCATTCAAAAATTAGCAGACAATAAAGCATCAAAAATTCGTTTTACTGCCGGGCAGATGTCCAGATTTTT
>DAOQII010000174.1:0-5411 GCA_035339455.1 Chitinophagales bacterium | reverse complement strand
TTTCCATTTTTATATAAATTTTAGTTGATTAATAATGTTTGCCTTTTTCGCTCATTTGTGTAGGAATAAATGGAATATGAGTACCTTTCAGCAACATATGCCAGTATATCCAGCGGAAGGCTAACTTTGCCATGTGGTTCATACGGCTTTCTTTTAATAAACGCAACGGACCAACACCCGGAAAAGGAAACTCACCTTCTACCGGTTCGTGTGTATAATTAAAATCAATGAGCAAAGCTTTGCCTCCTCCTGTTTCTACAAAACAGTTGGCATGACCGTCAAATTCTTCTTTTAAAGGTTCGCCTTTTATAAAACGCAAAATATTCTCTGTCAGAATTTCTGCTTCAAAATGTGCTACCGAACCGGCTTTGGAAGCGGGTACATCAGTAGCATCACCAATTACAAAAATATTTGCATGTTTTTTTGATTGCAATGTTGATTTATAAGTAGAAATATAGTTCAACTCATCCCCTAAACCGGAACGTGCTACCATTTCACTGCCTTTATTGGTGGGTACAGTTACCAGCAAGTCAAATGAAATTTCTTTGCCACCGTAATCTACAATTTTTTTATTTTCATTATCCACGTGTTCGATGGCGAAATCCGGTTCAATTTTAATTTCTTTTTCTACGAGTAAATGCTCCAGAGTAGCGGTGGCTTTAGGTTTAGTAAATGCTCCGCTTAGTGGTGTTACATAAGTGATTTCCACTTTATCGCGCAGGTTTTTTTCTTTAAAATAGGCATCTGCTAAAAATGAAAACTCCAATGGAGCTACCGGGCATTTAATCGGCATTTCTGTTATATGCACCACTAATTTTCCGCCTTCCCAAGTGCGCAATTTATCGCGTAATGCCAAAGCTCCTTCGAATGTATAAAAATCAAAAACCGATTTTTGCCATTCTGCACCTTTCATCCCTTCAATTTCTTCAGGAGCAATATCATTTCCTGTTGCAATAATCAAAATATCGTAGGACAGTTTAGTGCCATCTGCCAATAAAACAAAATTATTTTCAGGTACTACTTTATCAATTTTTTTACGAATCAATTCTGCTCTATCCGGAATAAATTCTTGTATTGGTTTTATGATATCTTCAGGTTCATAAATATCAAAAGGAAGAAAAAGATAACCGGGCTGATAGTAATGTTTTTCGCGTTCATCTACAATGGTTAGTTTCCAGTCATCTTCATATAATTCCTTATTCAAATGATTGACCATCATTGTTCCGGAGGTGCCTGCTCCCAAAATCAATAAATTTTTCATACTTCAAATTCTAGTGTAAAGTTCAATCAATAATTACACTTTCTAAATGATTTTACACAAGCAACAGGAAGATTTTCGTCATATATAAAACATTATTCATGTCTATTATATGTCATTTAAACGGATTTCTTAAAGTATAAGGTTGAGGTTTAATTTTTTCAAGCATGTCCGGCAATATCAGATTCATGAGTCTGTTTTTCATTTTTAGATAAGCATGTAATTGGAGAGCTTGAGCACCAACAGTTGATTTGATTTCTGTTGCTGTTCTACCAAAATGAATTTTATCAAATCCGTTTTCTATGGCATATTGCAAAAAGTCAAAAAGCATACGGTTATATAGTTTATATTGAGCATTTACCTCATAATTTAATCCGATATAATGGATGTGAAGTTGTTTATCATTACACGCAAACAAGCACACAAAGGCGACCATTTTACCTTCCAGAAAATAGCCTTTCAATGTACAATTATTCGGATATTCTTGACGTACCCTGATGAAAAAATCGGGATTTAATCTGGCGAGATTAAAGCTTGTTTTATCCATCACATTGGCATAGAGTTGAGCCATGTCATTTTTATACAGCAAGGCTTCTTCATCAATAAGAGCTCGGCATATAATGGGTGATGCCGTGCTCATCACTTTCTTAGCTCGTGTTCTGTATTTTGCACTAAGTGCATTCAGATAATCCTGAAAAGAATGCCATTCATCGCGGATATGCATGTACATATCCGGCTCAGTAATAAATGGATGATATTTTTGACTTTTATAAAATACACATTTCGACTCATCTGAGAGTGTAATGTTTGCCATTAAAAATGCACCGCTTCTATTTTCAGTAAATGTATTATTAATTTGATTTAATATTTCGGGCATGAGAGGCAATAAATCACTTTCATTTTCAGATAGAATACCTTTATCTCCGGTAAAAAAAACATCACCGAGATTGAGCAAATAAACTTGTTTGCCGGAAAGATATTTTTTAATAGTTCTGATAAAAATATTTTCTTTTGATTCGGAGTAAGTAAAAACTTGCCGGTAGGAAAATTCCATTTGTTGTGTGTAAACAATTCCGAAAAGTTTTTCCTGCTTATAAATAAATGCATAACGCATACGAAGTTCCGGATGCAACGCTTCAATAATTTGCAAAAAATTATAAGACTGATAGAATTGCATATCCTTCTTTATACTTTGCCAGTCGTCCTTTTGTATATGAGCAATACAGCTAAAAACAGTCATCGTATAATCCGGTGTAAGGCTAAATTTCATCACGAGGAGCTAAAGATAAAGCAATCTTTGAAATTATCTTTTGTAAAGCAAATTTTAAGGCTTATTTACGACATTAGAGGTAAACAAAATAAAATTCAACTATGATCGGATTTATTGCAGGATTGATTACCGCTAATGCTTTTGAATGGCATTTTCACAAGTATATCTTACACGACCAGGGCAAGAAAAAACACAGTATGTGGCGCTATCACTGGCACGACCACCACAAAACAGTACTGCAACAAGAATACCGAGATCCGGCTTATGAAAAACGCATCTTTGATGAGTTAAATCCGCAATCACACGAAGTATTGTCGCTGGCTTCAGCAGCAGCTATAGTAGCACCGCTTTTTCCGCTAGCTCCCGGATTTGTAAGTGCACTTTGGCTCTCGCAATACAATTATTACAGAGTACATAAAAAATCTCATTTGGATCCGGAATGGGGATATAAATATCTGCCTTGGCATTATGATCATCACATGGCACCCGATCAGGATAAAAACTGGTGTGTAACATTTCCACTATGGGATTATGTAATGGGAACGCGACTGATTTATAAAGGCACAGAACGCGAAAAACTAGACAATGAACGACGCAAACGCAAAAGAGAGCAAAAAGCAGCTGCGACTGTTCAAACAAATACGTCTGTAGTGGCACTCAATTAAATTCTTTTTTTTAGTTTTTTTGGAATAAGATACTACTTTTGTATCGAATTCATATTTATGAAAAAACTACTCTTATTAAGTCTTTTAGCGGGCATCTTTTTTATTCGTTGTCAATCGCCTCGCGAAAAAATGATTGCAACGGATACATTGCTTTTAGATACAATTAAAATTGACACGACAGACATTACCTGTAAAGATGCGAAGAATGAAAATTGTCCTAACTTACATTTTGGGTATCCCGATTTTAAAACAAAGGACGACAGTATAAATCAATATTTAAACAACGAAACAAAACAAATATTGTTATCGCATTTTGATTCGGCTACGACATCTGTTTCAGCTTATATTCAATCTTTTTTTCAACTCTATCATCAGGATAAACTATCCATACATCAATACGATGATTTGCCGGGGGAGTATTATTCAACTATTGATATCACTCCTGCCTACAAAAACAAACAATACTATACATTGGTTTATACGTCAGATATATTTTTAGGCGGTGCGCACCCTTTTGGCAGCCAGGATTATTATGTGTATGATTTAAGTAAATTAAAAAAAGTAGTTTTATCTGATATACTGAAAACTGAAGACGAGAATTTATGGAAATTGGCAGAAAAATATTTCAGAAAGGAATTGCAAATCAGCGATTCTGTAAGTTTAGCAGATGCAGGTTATTTTGTATTAGGCGAAAATATTGAAGACGAGGACAGTCCGGATTACGGCAAATTTAAGCTGTCTCAAAATTTTGCCATTACTGAAAAGGGCATTTTGTTTTTGTATAATCACTATGATATTGCACCTTATGCCGCCGGAAGACAAAGCTTTGAAATCCCGTTTACTGAATTAAAACCCTATTTGAAAATAAAACTCTAATCTCGTGTGCAGTTTGATTTATAATTTTCACCACATAGATGTATAGTTTATTTAAGATAACAATACTTACACTACAAATTTCAGTGAACAACTATTATGATTAAAAATGCTATGCTTCTATGTGGTTTAAACCGTACAACGGGTAAAAACTATAGTCTTAATTTTGAAAATCAACGGCATATTTTATTGCTTTTGCTAAATCATCAGCCGTGTCTATACTCATGCTGTGATAGGCTGTGATACCGGCTTTTATAGCATAGCCATTATCTAACCAACGCAATTGCTCCAAGTGAAGTTGTTGCTCTCGCTGAGATGGAGGCAATTTTACCAAATCCAAAAGTGTTTGTGGTTTAAAACCATAAATGCCAATATGCTTATAGAAAGGCGAAACGAATAACTCGACTGTTTCTCTGAAAAAATCTAAGGCATATGTTTGTTCATCTAAAATTGCTTTTACCACATTTTTATTGCTGTATAATGCCTCATCTGTTTCTGGTTTTACTTGAGTATAAATGTCATTTTTATAAACATCAAATAAAGCACACAATTCATCAATTTGTTTTGGATTGATAAATGGTTCATCTCCCTGTATGTTGACAATAAAATCAAATTCAGGGACATATTGTGAAACGACTTCCGCACATCGTTCCGTTCCATTTCTGCAAGATGCTGAGGTCATAATTACTTTATCTGTAAATTGTAATACATGCTGAAGTATGCGTTCATCATCGGTTGCAATAATAACCTCAGTTAACTTTTCTGCTTGAGTACATTGTTCATATACTCTTTGTATCATGCTTTTTCCGGCAATCATTGCCAGTGGTTTACCGGCTAAACGCGACGAGGCATACCGGGCCGGGATAATACCTAAGATGCGCATATTTATGCTTTTTTCACTTTAACAGAATAGCCCTGCACTTTCGTGACCACGACTTCAGTACCTGCACTTATAAAAGCGGCATCCGAAATGGCATCATATAAATTGCTCTCAATTTCTACTTTTCCGCTAGGACGCAAATCACTGATTACTACTCCATGTTTTCCAATCATTTCAACTTGATCTTCTTGCTTGATGGTAAAACCTTTATCTGATTGTTGTACATCTTTCAAGACCATTTTATTGAAAAACGGAAAATTAAAAATACTGCCACCAAAAAGAGCAGCAAGCGTTATGCCTGCAATAAGCGTTACTGTAACTCTAAACAGTGCATATCCTATTGTTTCAGAAAAACCGTGTGGGAAGTCAAAATTATGATTATCTATCAGGCTTAAGGTGAGTCCAACAATAATGCATAAAATACCGCTTATGCCAACTACACCAAAACCGGGTATCACAAATATT